>JBGSKZ010000273.1:0-16654 GCA_041741035.1 Treponematales bacterium | reverse complement strand
TTCGCCGCGCTCTTCTCGGGCCTGGCGGGCGCCTCCGCGCTCTTGCGCCGCTATCCAGGCGCCATGACCAGGGCGGCCATGCTCTACCTGGCCCTGGGGCACTGGGCCTCATATGCGGCGAGCGGCGAGCCCTTCGAGCTTCAGGCTTGCCGCACGCGCCTTGAGCAGCTTTCCGACCCGACCGTTACCATCATCGCGTCAAGGCAAGTGGCGGAAGTGGTCGACGCCTTTCCCCCTGCGAGCTCCGCGCTGCTCGCGCTCTTAGGCATAGGCGTGCGGCGCTAGGCCAGGGCGTTGAATTTCTGGTATTTGGCGAAAGCCGCGTCGAAGCCCTCAGACAGGCAGAGGCCCAGCGCGGTATCGGCGCGCGGGAACACCGAACAGTCCAGTTTCTCCCGCTCGTCGCTACTGAAGTCCGACAGGACATAGCCGGCCACGTCGTCATGGCTCGGCCGGCCTATGCCGAAGCGCAGGCGCAGGTAGTCGGGCGTGCCTAAGCGCTCTTTCATCGAGCGCAAGCCGTTGTGCCCGCCTAAGCCACCGCCCTTCTTGAAGCCGAAATAGCCGAGGCCAAGCTCAAGCTCGTCGTGCACGACGAGTATTTCCTGCGGCTCTATTTTATAGAAGCGGGCCAATTCGGCGGCGCTATCGCCGGACAGGTTCATATAGGTCTCCGGGCAGAGGAGCCATACCCTGCCCGCGGGGCTTTCCATGGCCGCCCAGCGCCCCTTGAAGCCGCGCTGCCAGGACAGCCCGGCATAAAGCCCGAGCGACTCGAGAAATTGCCAGGCCACGTTATGCCTATTGCCGCGGTATTCGCGGCCGTAATTGCCTAAAAACGCATAAAGCTTTACCATCGTTCCGACTATACTAGCGCCGGCCGCCCAGCGCGGCAAGGAGTACCCATGCCCCTACGCCCTTCGAGGACGGTATGAGCGATACCGTTTACGTCCTCGGCCATAAAAACCCCGACACCGACTCCGTCGTCGCGGCCACCGCCTACGCCCACTTGAAGCGCGAGCTCGGGCTCAAGAGCTGCGTGGCCGCGCGCGCCGGCAAGATGAACCCACAGGCCGAATACGTATTCGAGCGCTTCGGCGTGCCCTTCCCCGCCTTCCTGCCCGACCTCATACCCAAGGTGGAGTACTATCTGGGGGCCAAGCCCCTTACCGTTGACCGCGGCACGCCCCTCTGGGAGGCCCTGTCCCTGATGAACCGTAGCGCGCAGAAAGCCCTGCCCATCGTGGACAGCGACGGCCGCTACCGCTCCATGCTCCATTACAGCTCCTTCGCGCAGAACATACTCAAGAAGATAAACCCGCATAAGAAAGCCGTCATAGCGACGAGCCTGGGCCGGCTGCAGGCCACGATCAAGGCCCAACCGGTGGCGGTGTACGAGCCCGAGGAGCAGTTCAAGGCGCGCATGCTCGTTGCGGCCCTGGAGATAGACAGCTTCAAGCGACACCTAGACGCAGAGGCCAAGGATTCTGCCATAGTCATCGTGGGCGACCGCGTGGACGTGCAGCGCTACGCCATAGAATCCAAGGTGCGAGCCCTCATCATCACCAACGGCGCGCTGCTGGACCGACCGCTCAAGGAGCTGGCGGAGCGGAACCGGGTATCTGTGCTCATATCGCCGTACGACACCTCGTCGACCAGCCTCCTCGTCATTTACTCCACTCCGGTGGAAACCATGGGCGACGACGGCATACGGCCGGTGTACAGGCACGAGACCCTCCGCAAGGCTCGCGAGGCCATCATGGAATCGCCCAGCCGCTCCGTGCCCGTGCTCGACGACGAGGGCCGCGTCGTGGGGCTCTTCACCGAGGGCGACCTTATACGCGAGCCCAATCTATCGCTCATACTCGTCGACCATAACGAGCTCAGCCAGGCCATAGACGGGGCGGAGAATTATCGCATACTCGAGGTCATAGACCACCACCGGCTAGGCTCCTTCAATACCCGCTATCCCATCACCTTCATAAATCGCGTCGTGGGCTCCACGAGCACCATCATCGCGGGCATGTACCGCGACGCGCGCATACCCATACCCAAGACCATGGCGGCCCTGCTCCTGGCCGGCATACTGTCCGACACGCTCATACTCAAGTCGGCCACCACCACGGAAATCGACCTGGAGACCGCCGAGTACCTGTCCAACTTAAGCGATCTCGAGATAGACGAGCTGGGCCGCGACATCATGAGCTCGGCCAGCCTCGTGGGCAAGAAGCCGGTGCCCGAGATCGTGCGCATGGACATGAAGGAATACAGCGCTGCCGACTTAAGCTTCACGGTAAGCCAGGTGGAGGTAAACGCGCCTGAGGAAATACTGGAGCGCGGGGACGAAGTGCTCAAGGAGCTCGGGCTAATATGCGCTCAAGGCGGGCATTACTTCTCGGCCCTCATGGTAACGGACATCACCGAGCTGTCGAGCGTGCTCTTCGTGGAAGGCGACAAGGAACTGATAGCCCTCCTGCGCTACCCGCGCGTGCGCGACAGGGTATTCGAGCTCAAGGACGTGCTTTCTCGCAAAAAGCAACTCGTGCCGCTCCTTACCGAGCTTACCGAGAAAGCGCGAAGCGAGTAGCCGGGCCGGCCGCGTGAAGCCTTGGGGCCGCCCGCCCCGGGCTAGGCCTAGCGGCTGAAATTCTTTACGAAGCCGTCCTTGGCCAGGTAATTGCTCTCGGCCACGAGCGCTCCGTCGCGGTAGTAGCGGACATAGGGCACATTGCGGTTGCCGAATACGTCTTCTTTGAACGCCATAAAGGGCTCGAAAAAGGATTCCCTATCGTACTCCACGAAGAAGACTTCGGCGCCGGCCTCGAGCGCCCCTTTTTCCAGCCAGGAACGCATCATGGGCCACTGGGGGCACCAGCTTTGCGTGAGGATAAGCGCCACGCGCGACGCCGCGCCCCGTACGGCCGCGTCGAATTCTCCCTCTTTCATGGCCTGCTTGCATTGTTCCGCGCTTAATTTCCGTATCATGGCAGCTACTCCCTCAAAAATCGCTCTATTCAGTATATACTATAATGCGTGAGGCGCGGAACGCGCATTAAAGCTAGCGCGGAAGGAAGCGGCGGGATGAAGTTTGAACGGATACAAGCGCTGGACGAAGCGCCGCTCTACGAAGGCGAGCGCAGCGTGTTGTTCCGCGGCCTGTTCGGCATAAATGCCCTGCCCTGCATCGTGAAGGCCACGAAACCTGGCATGGCCACGGGCGACCTTGCCAGGTCGCTTGAGGCCCAATACCGCTGCGCTGAGAGCCTTGGCGAGGATATTTGCCCGCGGCCGCTCTATTTCGGCCCCGATGGCGACCGCATCATCTATGCCTACGAAGACTGCGGCGGCAAGACCGTCGCCGATAGCATGGCAAACGGGCCCATGGAGCCCTGGCAGGCGCTCTCCCTTGGGCTGGCCATAGCGGATACCCTATGGGCCATGCAGCGGAAGGCCCACATCCACCGCGCGCTTGCCCCCTGCCACGTAGTGCTGCGTCCCGACGGAAAAGCGCTCTTTATAGGCCTTGGCAGCGCGCGCGCCTTCTCCGCGCTCGGCGCCGACGATTACGCGCTGCCCTTGAGACTCGAGTGCCTGGGCTACCTGTCTCCCGAGCATACCGGCCGCATACCCAAGCCCATCGATTGGCGCAGCGACGCCTTCACCGTAGCGGCTATGGTATACGCGCTGCTCACCGGCGCGGCGCCCTTCAAGGGGCGGAACCGGGTTGAAATAATCCACGACTGCATAGCCGGCTTGCCCCCCGCTCCCAGTTCGCTGCGTCCGGGCGTGGGCTCCTTCGTGGACGGCATCATAGCCAAAGCCATGGCCAAGAACCCGGACGAACGCTATCACACCATGGCGGGCTTCATCGCCGATCTCCGCAGGGCGGTATCCGCGCCTGAAGATGGGCAGGCGCAGGGCGTAGGCGCCTTGGATAAGCCCGAGGCTCTCTTCGCGAGCCAGGCCGAGGATAAAGAGGGCATTACGGGCATTATAGAGCGGCTCCAGCGCTGCTTCCCCGACGACGATGGCGCCAGGGAAACCCTCCTGGCGCGTTACTTATCGCTATCGCGGGACTATCCCGGCGAGCATTCCGAGCCGGAATGGCTCGAACGCATGCTCCTTACCCTGTCGGCCGAAGGCAAGGTCCGCTTCGACGCGGCCAAGGGCTGTTGGTCCCTGGCGGAGGATTACGGCCGGGACCGTGACTTCAAGACAGAGCTATACGATCGGCTTCCCGCCCTGCTTGCGGGCCTTGGGGAGGATGCGCTGCGCTTTCTGGAGTGCGCCTCGGTGGAAGGCCTGCGCTTCGACGCCTCGGCCGTAGCCGCCATACTGCGCATAGGGGATAATCCCGAATGGCTGCTCGAAGGCCCGCTCAGGCTCGGGCTCATAACGCGGGAGGACGGCATGAGCCTCCGCTATCACTTTACCCATCCAATCATCAGGGAGCGTATCCATAGCGGCCTCGAGCAGATCAGGCGCTCCGCCTGGCACAGCGCCTTCGCATCCCGTTACGAAGAGGTGGGGCGGCCGGATCTTGCCGTGCGCCACATCCTCGCCGATCCCCTGCGGCCCCGCCGCAGGGACGAGCTCATAAAGCGGGCGGGAGTTTTCCTAGAAGCCGCCAAGACCTATGTGATAACCGATCCCTCGCAGGCCTTCGATCTGGCTTCCAAGGGCATAGGCCTGCTGGGGGGCAGCGGCTGGCGCGACGCCTATGGGCTCACCCTGTCCCTATTCCGCAGCTATTGTTTCTTCGCCGCCGCGGCGGGCCTGGAAAAGGAATTCTCCGCGCAGGCCGGGGAGCTGTGCGCTCATGCCCGCCCGGACGACGCTACGGAAGCTTCCATAGCCGTCATCAAGGGCCTGGTTACCTTGGGAAAAAGCTCCGAGGCCGTCGATGAGGGCATACGGGCCCTGCGCGCCCTCGGCTTCAGGGTGCCGGCCAATCCAAGCCCCTTGCGCTTTTTTGCCTGCCATCTCTACGCGCACGCGCTGCTCTCGCTGCACAGCGACCAACGCATAGCTGACGCCCCGGACATGACGGACGCGCGGGCGAGCAAGGCGCTCAGGCTCATCATGTCTTTCGGCACCTCGGTATACGTAGCCAGGCCGCTCCTTATATCGAGCCTCGTGTCGTTGGGCATACGGCTCTGCCTGCGCTTTGGCGGCCATCCCGAGCTCGCGTCGCTATTGGCCACCCAGGGCATGCTTGAATGCGGCCTCTCGGCCAACTATACGCTCGGAAGGCGGTACGGAGACCTCGCCGACCGCCTGGCGGAGCGCAATGCCCTGGGAGGCAGGTACAGCCAGGCTAAGCTCCTGACCGCCAGCTTCGTCAGCCACTGGACGAAGCCCTTTAAGGAAACCCTCGATTCGCTCCTGGACGCCGCCCGCCTAGGCAAGGCCATGGGAGACGCGGAATTTTCATCGCACGCCTACGCCACCTATCTGCAGTACCAGCTCTTCTCCGGCAAAAACCTAAGCGCCATCGACAAGGAATTGCCTGAGATATCCAGCGCCGTAAACGCCCAGCGTCAGGATCTCTCTATCGTAAGCGTGGAAGCGTCACTGGCGTTTATAGACGCCATACGCGAGGGCCATTGCCCCACCGACGGCCAGGTAAGCGGCTGGCCGAATTGGAAGGCTTGCCAGGAGGCCATGAATACGCAGGGGCTCGACGCTATCCTCTGCGATATTGCCCTGTACCGCGCCATGCTAGCCTACGCCGGAGACCGGATGGGCGAGGCGCGCGAAGCCATAGAGGCCACGCGGCCTTACTGGCGCTCCTTCGCCGGCCAGTATCCCTCGGCCGTACTCATGCTCGTCGATGCGCTCGTATCCTCGCGGGAAGCCAGCGCTGCTAAGGCGTCCGGCTTGAGGGATCGCCGAGCGCTGCGGCGTATGGCACGCGCGGCCCGCTATTTCTCCAAGCTTCGACAGGTCAACCCGGCGCTCTACGGGAGCAAGGCCGCGCTAACAAAAGCCTTCACGCTCTACCACCGCGGGAGCCACCTTAAGTCATCCGACCTCTTCGAGTACGCGCTGCGGCAAGCCCACGCGGAGGGGCAATTGCTCGACGAGGCGGTCATAGCGGCGGCCTATGCGCAATGCCTGGAGGACTCAGGGCGGAGAGCGCTTGCCGGCTTCCAGCTGCGCCTGGCGTATAACGCCATCAGCCGCTGGGGAGCCCCGCTTTTAGCCGCCAATCTGGCCGAACGCCATCCAGAGCTTGGCAAATGGGTACAGGATTCCTCGACCGCGGCGGCGGGAGGCAGCCTGCGCTCCGTGGACGCCGAGACTATCATACGCGCGAGCGCGGCGCTTTCATCCGCCGGCGGCGGGGCCGAACTCCATGGATGCATAGCCGGGCTTTGCATGGAAGCGGCCGGCGCAAGGCAGGCCCTGCTCTGGCTGCCTTCGGAAAGCGGCTGGACCCTCGCCCACGAGCGGATTTATGGACAGGAAAGCGCCGGCGTACCGAATGCCGGCCCGCCCCCGTCCGGAGATAAGCTCCAGGCGGCATCCGAGCGGCAACGGCTCATCATAGACGACGGCCGGGCGGGCGGCGGCTCAGTAGCCTTTTTGCCCCTGGTAAACTCGGGGCGCACCATAGGCATATTAGAGCTGCGCAATCAGCTCCTCAGCGGCGCGTTCTCGGAAGAGCGCATGGGCGTGGCGGAAACCCTCGCCGTTCAGGCCGCCCGCGCCTTGGAAAACGCCGAACTCTACCAGCAGCTTGAGCGCAAGGTAAGCGAGCGCACGGCAGAACTCGAGGAAGCCTTGCGAAAAGTGCGCACCCTCAAAGGCCTCATACCCATATGCGCGTCCTGCAAGAAGGTTCGCGACGACCAGGGCTATTGGAGCCAGGTGGAAGAGTACATAAGCGCGCGGAGCGAGGCGGATTTCACGCATGGGCTATGCCCCGATTGCCTTAAGCGCTATTATGACGAATACAACGAAGCAGAGGAGTAGAATGATGGCAGTACAGATGAAGGGGCGAACGACGGGGCCGACGACCATTGAGATTGAGCACGAATCGGGCTTCAAAGTCGCGGTAACGGCTCCCAAGGACAATGGCGGCGACGGTTCAAGCTTCTCCCCCACCGATCTCTGCGCGGTATCGTTGGGCGCCTGCGGCTCGCTCATCATGCGCATGTACGCGGACGGGAAAGGCATACCCCTGCGAGGCATAAGCTTTGAGCTTAAGAAGGAGATGGCCGCCAGCCCGCGCCGCATCGAACGCATAACCGTGGCCTTCCGCATAGACAGCGACTGTTCCGACCTGGAATTCAAGAAGATAGAGGCGGCGGGCAGAGCCTGCCCCGTGCGCATTACGCTGGGCGACCGCGTAGAAGTCGTGGAAAGCTACGGCAGGGCATAGAGCCTCAGCCTCCGGAGACGAGATGGAGGGCGTCCACCTCGTCCCCGTCGCGTACCGCGAAACTATCCCAATCTCCCCTGGCCACGAGCGCGCCGTTCACCCGCACCACGATGAGCGGGAACGACCAGCTTTTCGCGGCCAGTAAAGCGCGCACGCTCATCGACTCGCCCTCAAAGTGCGTTTGCTCGCCATTGAGCCGTATATTCATGGCCGCCCTCCGCGTTTAGTTACCGTGTGCGCCGTCCTCGACAAAAAAAACCTTATTGGCCGCGCGCGCTTTGCCTGAGCCTCATAATATACTATAGTAATTATATGAAGATATCGCCGCCGCAAGCTCTTAGAAGCTCGTCTAGCAAGAGTAGCGGAGCGCACCTGAAACGAGTAATCATACTCCCCTTCTTCCTCATCATGGCTCTCGGCTTTAGCGTATCCTGGGCCGTGTACCTTTCAGGCTCCAGGGCCGCCATACGCGATGCCATAGCAACTATAATACGCGAAAGCTCCGAACGGGTAGCCACCGACGCGCTGGTGATCATGGACCAGGCGCTCATGGCCGCCAGCGTCAACGCCGCGCTCATAGGCCGCGACCTCTCGTCTCCGCGCAGCCAGCTCTTCTACCAGCGCTACTTCCTCGATCAGCTCGTCCTCTACCCCGGCATAGCCATACTGGCCGCGGGCTTCGACGACGGCGAATACGTCGAGGCGCAGCGCCAGGCCAACGGCGCTTACCGCACGGCGAAAGCGGGCGGACTCACCGGAGGCGACCTCGTTTTCAGGCAGGCTGACGCCGATCCGGACAGCGAGCCGGAGCTCGTGCGGCCCGACTACGACCCCCGCACGCGGCCCTGGTACGCCGCGGCGCTGGCGGGCTCTCCGCACTGGACGGACCCTTACGCCCTCTACTCGAACGAGGATCAGGCTATGGCGGCCGCCGTGCCCATACGGGATGCGCAAGGCCGCGTACGAGGCGCCACTACGGCTACCCTGGTCCTGGCCAACCTATCCTCGTCCTTGGCCAGTTATCGCGAGGCCAAGCACGGCGTATTCGTTATCGTGGATGACCTAGGAAAGCTTATAGCCTCATCGGCGGGGGCCGACAGCGTGCTTGACGAAGATGGCGCTCGGGCGCGCGCGGTATCGCACCGCGACAGGCTCATAGCGTCGGCCGCGCAAGCGGCCGGACTAGCGCGTTCCGGCGACGCCCCTTTAGACCTGGGCGATCCCTCCGGCGAATTCGCGTTCTCGCTGGACGGCGAATCCTACTTAGGCTTACGCAAGCTCTATAAAGACGAGCATGGCCTATCCTGGACTATATTGAGCGCCTTACGCGAATCGGCCTATACCACGCGGCTCGCGCAGGCCGACCAGCGTACCATGGCCATATTGATCGCCTTTATCGTATCCGCCTTCGCCGCGGGCTGGTGGGTAGTGAGCTATGTCACCCAGCCGCTGCGCGTGCTCTCCCAAGGCGCAGATACCCTTGAATTCGGCGTGGCGCTGCCTGAAGGCCTGCAAAGCCTGTCAGGCAAGAATAACGAGCTCGGCAAGCTCGCCTATTCCTTCCTTGCCATGAAGAAGCGTATGGACCAGAGCTACGGCGCCCTCGAGACCAGCCTCGTGGAAAAAGAGATACTCCTCAAAGAAGTGCACCACCGGGTAAAGAATAACCTCCAGATCATATCGAGCATACTCTCGCTCCAATCCGGCTCGCTGGACGACTGCGGCACGGGCACCAAAGAGGCCTTCGAGGAATGCCAAGACCGCATACAGGCCATGGCCCTCGTGCATGAGGAAGTCTATCAAGGCGCCAGCTTCGAGCGCCTTGACATGGGTTCGTATTTTATAAAAATCTGCGACTCCCTGGCCGCCGGAAAATCGGGCTACCATAAGGTGGCCGTGACGGTCGACACCTCCCCTGGCGCCCAGATGGCCATGGAGACGGCCATTCCGCTCGGCCTGATCGTCAATGAATTGGTAACCAACGCCTTAAAATACGCGTTCGCGGGCCGGCAAGACGGCCTCGTGGCCGTGAGCCTGATCCGAGAAGCCGATGCATGGATACTGTCGGTCCTCGACAACGGCGTAGGCCTGCCTCCCGAAGGTGAGCGGCCGGAAGGCGTAGGAAGCCAACTCGTGCGCGGCCTCGTCGATCAGCTTAAAGGCCGCCTAAATTATGGCGAGGGCCCCGAAGGCCGCGGGCTCGCCGTGACCATTCGGCTGGATGCCGAGCGCATCCGCTAGGAGCCCGTTATTTCCGCGAAGCTTAGTTAGTTCCCCGAAGCTTTTGTTTCGGCCCCTAACGCCGCAACGGCTTGTGTATGCCTGCCCGCCATTCCTCGAGCGCATGCGCGAGGGCAGGCACAATCATAAGCTTCGAGGAACTAGCAAGCTATCAGAATGACGGTCGACAAGCAGCGAACTTTTCTATAGATAGTTTCATATTGATTCCCGACGATGAAGTGGTATATTCTCGCTCACTGCCGCCGTAAGGCAAAAACCGGCGGCCACTCCATCACCAAAGGTAGACCATGAAAAAGCTAGCGTTACTGCCTGCGCTCCTTCTCCTAGGAGGCATAACCGTCCAGGCGCAGATCCGGAATCTCGTGCCCATCGTGCGGCCCGTGCTTCATGATAGCACAAAAGCCTTCATCCTCAAGCTCGGCGAGTCCATGGCCAAGGACGGCTACGCCGACGCCGCCGAGTACCTGTAAGCCTGGGCCGAGGGCGGCTTTGGCTCGGGCTTCGTCTACGTGGATCCGCGCGACGGCCGCAACTTCGTCGTCACGAACCGGCACGTCGTGGCCCAGGCGGAGCTCGTTACCCTGGAATTCGAGAAGGAAGACGGCTCCACGACGAGCTATAAATCCTGCCCCATCCTAGCCGTATCGGAGATACTCGATCTTGCCCTCGTCGGCTTTCCCAATGGCGCCAAGCCCTTCAGCGCGGGTATAAGCCTTGCATCGTCACTGCCCGTCGACGGGCTTGATATCTGGAGCGCCGGCTTCCCCGGCCTGCTGTCGCGCCCCTCATGGCAGTTCGGCAAGGGTAGCGTAACGAACAACCGGGCGCGCGTGCCTGAACTGGCCGACCCCGTCGATACTGAGCTAATACAGCATTCGGCTCCCATAGACCCGGGCAGCTCGGGCGGCCCGCTCCTCGCGGCGACTAAAAGCGCAGCGTCTGGCTATGAAGTCATAGGCATAAACACCTGGAAAGTAGGCGACCGTCAGGACACCAATTTCGCCATACCGAGCGCCGCCATACGCAGCTTTGTGCAGCAGGCGCTCTCACCGGTGGATTCGAGCCCCGGCGACAAGCTCGCTGAACGCTCGCAGGCCTTTGTCGCTGCGGCTTCCGCCCCTGAAGACGCGTACAAGAAAATTGCCCGCTTCATCTCGTACGAATTCGTGGCCAATGAAGGCGAGCGCCTCCTAAAATCCGCGCTTTCAAGCGCCCCCACGAAAATCCGCAACGATATCGTCGAGCGCTTCGTGGGCAGTTCTCCGGTTGAGGGCCTGCGCTATGCCATAGCCTACGCCATAGCCGAGACGGCCGAACTCGGCCCGGCCATTGGCCTCGGCCCGCGCGAGGGTATCGTGGAGAACGCCGGAGAGGGCTCCGTCGGCCTTACGCGCGGCGATAGCGCCGTTCCCACCCGTTGGATACTCGAGCATGGCCACTGGAGGCTCGCCTCGTTCCCGCCCGTGGAGTCCAAGGCTGCAGCCGCCGCGGCCCAGGAAAAGAAGGACAAGGAATCGGGCGGCTTCGACTTCGTCAGCCCCTACGATTTCGCCTTTACCGGAGGCGCGCTCTTTGAGCTTGGGGGCGATAAGCTGATAGCGGGCAACCTGGGCATGGCCCTCGATATCTTCAGTTCCTATTTCATCCTGATGCATATCGATATGGGCTTTGGGAAGAGCTCGTACTACGACACGTACGATATGGAAGAAAAGAGCGCCGCCTTCATCATGCCGCGCGTGGGCTTAACGGCCCAGCTACCTCTGCAATTCGGCGAGCTCTACATCGTGCCCTATGGCAAATTTTCTGTGGGCTTTAATATGTCCTTGAGCCTCGGCGACGATTTGTCGGGCTTCCTCTCCTCGATGGGAGGAGGCCTCTACCTGACCCCTCCGGGCAGCTCCTGGTCCTTCGGCGCGGAATACGCGCAAATAAGCATAGCGGAGCCCTTTGACGGGAACACGAAGCGCATGGACGCCATCAGCGCGTTCGTAGCCTACGGCTTCTATTAACGGCGTTCATCATACTGTTCGCGGCATCGTCTCTACAGAAAAAAGGAGTAACACTATGAAGCATCGATCGGCCCTAGCGCCGGCACTCGCGCTTATAGCGCTGGCATTGGCCTCCTGCGCCTCGGTAGGCCCATCCAGCATAAGCACCAAGGACTTAGGCGGCCCCGATACGCATACGCTCGCATACGGCTACCTCGGCTACCATTCCATATTCGGCAAAGGCGCGGCTGAAAACGCATTGTTCGCCCAGCTCAATCCCGAACATGAAGCCGCCCTCTTTTACGCCATACGCCCCGCCGGCAACTCCGGCTTCTTTTTCCTTACGCCCCAACCGGTGGGTAGCTCATGGAAGCTCATCGAGTTCGTAAAGCGCGGCAGCAATAGCATTACCTATTACAAGCGCGGGGTGGCCGGCAAAAACCCCTACGACCCTCGCATGGAAAAGCCCGGCCTTCTCTATATTGGCGCGTACGCGTATGGCCGCGACGAAAGCCCCGACGGCGAGAAAAGCGAATACGAGCTTTGGGACATCCACGAACTGAAGGACGAGGGCTATGAGCTTGGCTCCTTGAAGGCCCTGTTGCCCAATTTCAAGAGGACGGCCTGGCAGAGCCTCATTGAGGCGCGCATAAAGGAGTTAAGTAAATGAGAAATCGACTATGCCTCGCAGCGGCCCTGCTCGTTACCCTCAGCCTCGGCGCCTACGCGCAAACCAAGCCCGTCAGCCCCAAGCGGAACGAAGCCATACTCGTCATCAAGGTGCGGCTTCAGCCAGGCGTACAGGAGGACTTCTTCAAGAATTATGCCCCGGCTAAGAAGCGCGGCGAAACCGTTACCAAGGCCTACTTAGGCATAGGCGCGTACTACGGCTACATGACGAGCACGGGTTCCGAGATAGGCCCCTTAAACCAGTTCGGCTACGTCAAGGCATCGATTCCTAAGGACAGAAATATACTCTTTAGGAGTTTCGAGGTGCGCCTCGCCGACCATTCCAGCTTCTTTATTAACTTCCCGCTCAACGTACAATTTGCCGTGCCCGAGGATACGCCCTATGTATACCTGGGCACCTTCGTGTACCGCTATTCCGACGAGTACTTTAGCATGCTCTCCTTCGAGCGCGTCGATGAGTTTGACGAGGCCCTCGCCGAGCTGCGGGCGGCCCTTGGCCCGAGCGTAAAACTCGCGCGGGCCGTATTCAAGGAAGCCGACTAAAAAAAACGGCGCGGGCGCGGCCTTTCAGGCTCTCCGCCCGCGCCAGCCTATTCCGCCCTTAGGGCCGCTCCCGCGACTCTCACCGCCACCCGCCTGATTCATCCCCAGAAGTCGCTTCCCCGATTGCGAAAAAGCCCCATACATCGTATACTGAAACACAAACCGCCAGCTTGACGTTTCAACAATCGAAACCGCATTTCGGTTCTAGCTAAGCCCGCTGCCGGCATACATCCGCACGTCACGATAATTGACTTAAAAAGGAGGTCTACTACCGTGATCAAGTACCTTAAGCTGAACGACGCCAAATGCGTCGGCTGCCTCAATTGCGTCGCCACCTGCTCGCGCATGTATTTCAAGGAAGAGGATCCGGCCAAATCCCGGATACAGGTATTCCCCGTAGCCCCGGGTTCCCATCACCTGGTCGCCTGCGACCAGGAGTGCCGGCTATGCGTAGCCGAATGCCCGGTACAGGCCATAACCGTAAACGCCAAGGGCGTGGTTATGATCAACAAGGGCCTCTGCGTGGGCTGCCTCGCCTGCGTGGCCGTATGCCCCATCGGGGCCATGCGCTATTACCCGGGCGAATCCACCCCCTTCAAGTGCATAGCCTGCGGCGCCTGCGTAAAGACCTGCCCCGCCAACGCCCTCGAAATAGCGGAAAAAGAAGACAGCCCCGCCTCCCGCATGCCCTTCGAAGTGGCAGAAGCCGTACGAAAACAGGAGGGCAAATAAATGAGCGCGTTCGACAAGAAGGACTTTAAGCTCTTAGCCGAATACAGCTTCGTGCCTAAGGCCGTTCACAGAGGTTACGCCATGCGCAGCCTACACGTGGACGTAGGCTCAAAAAAGGCGGCCGAAAAGCCGGTATCCGAGGACATGAAGAAACGTTTCACCGGCGGCAAGGGCTTCGGCCTCAAGCTCCTGTGGGACGCCACCAAGCCCTCGACCCGCTGGAGCGACCCCGAAAACGAGATCGTCATAGCCATGGGCCCTATTTGCGGCAACACCAACTACCCCGGCTCGGGTAAAAGCCTCGTCGTGAGCCTATCGCCCATGACCGACGTGCCCATAGACTCCAACGTAGGCGGCTATTTCGGGCCCTACCTCAAATTCGGCGGTTGGGATGCGCTGGAAATTCAGGGCAAGGCCGATACCGAAACTATCGTATTCATCGACTCCAACGCGGGCATCGTGCGTTTCTACGAAGCCCCCGCCGCCCTGCAGCAGGACACCCATCTCCTCGCGGAAGAACTCACCTATGCCTTCGCCAGGGATGAGGGCACGCCGGACGCCAAGGATCTCCAGTCGGTATCGGTGGTAAGCGCGGGACGCGGCGCCGATCACGCCCCCATGAGCGTGCTCAACTTTAGCCTCTACGACAAGCGCCGCCAGGGCATACGCGTAAAGCAGGCCGGCCGCGGAGGCATAGGCCACGTGCTCCGCGACAAGAAAATTCGCGCCCTCGTTTGCCGCTTCTCCGGCGTGCACCAGAACCTCAACGACGCCGCGGACCCGGCGGCCGTACAGCGCATAGGCTTAAAGCTGCACCGCGAGATCATCGTCAACGACGACAAGCAATGCAAGATGCGCAAGCAGGGCACCGCGCACCTCATGGAGGTCATGAACGACTACGACCTTCTGCCCACCAAGAACCACAAATACGGCCAGGATCCCAAGGGACCGGAAATAGCCAGCTGGGTGTGGGAGAAGCTCTTCAGCCAGAAGCTGCCCGACGGTTGCTGGTACGGCTGCACCATGGCCTGCGCGCACGCGGTGGACCACTTCCTCCTGGAAACCGGCCCCTACAAGGGCACCAAGGTTTGCGTGGACGGCCCCGAGTACGAAACCGCGGCCGGCGTAGGTTCCAACCTCTACGTATACGACCCGCACGGCATACTCGAGCTCAACTTCTACTGCGACACCTACGGCATCGATACCATAAGCTTCGGCACCATGTGCAGCTTCCTCATGGAATGCTGGGAGCACGGCGTCCTTAACAAGGACCGCACCGACGGCATAGACCTGTCCTGGGGCAACTGGCAGGGAGCCGCGCAGGTCCTCCACGATATGGCCGACGGCAAGCGCTTCGGCGTGCTCGCGGGCAAAGGCGTCAAGTTCCTAGCCGAGTACTTTGCCAAGGAATACGGCGCCGACCCGCAATTCATGAAGGACATAGCCCTCCACGGCAAGGGCCTTGAGCAGTCCGAGTACATATCCAAGGAATCGCTGGCGCAGCAGGGCGGCTACTACCTTACCAACAAAGGCCCTCAGCACGACGAAGCCTGGCTCATATTCATGGACATGGTGAACAACCGCATACCCAGCTTCGAAAACAAAGCCGAGGCCCTCCATTACTTCCCCATGTTCCGCACCTGGTTCGGCCTGCAAGGCCTATGCAAGCTGCCATGGAACGACGTGGAGCCCGCGGACAACGCCAAGCACCCCGAGCCCAACAAGGTGCCCGAGCACGTGCAGAACTACTACGAGCTCTATAGCGCCATAACCGGGGAAAGCCTGGACTGGGACGGCCTCATACGCCAATCCGAGCGCGTATACAACTTCCAGCGCGCCTTCAACGTGCGCCAGGGCCACGGCCAGCGCAAGGACGACTACCCGCCCTACCGCGCCATGGGCCCCGTGCTCGAGGACGAATACCTGGCGCGCGAGGAGCGCTACGACAAGCAGATGAAAGAAAAGATCGGCATAGACCCCGCCGGCAAGAGCGTGGAGGAAAAAGTGCGCATAACGCGGGAGTTCCGCCTTAAGCAGTACGACTCCCTCATCGACGCCGTGTTCAAGCGCCGCGGCTGGACCGGCGACGGCTGCCCGACGCCCGAGCATCTCAAAGCCATAGGCATGGACCTGCCCGAAGTGCTCGAGGTAGTGAACGCACGAATAGCGGGGAAGGCTTAAGGCTTAAGCCCAGCGTATCGCCAAGGGGCGGCCGATCGCGGTCGCCCCTTTTTATATCGGCCGTCAGTAAGTCTAGGCAGGCCAGCCTAAGAACTCGCCCGCGTCGATCTCAAGTCCGGGATAAAGCTCGGAGCGGGCGACGGACTCCCCGTCGCCGGGCTCGTAGAGCCGGCCTTTGCCGTAAGCGCCGCTCTCGCCCAGGGCGTAGACGCAGAGCCATTTAGCTATGGGATCCAGGACCCAGTATTCTCGTACGCCTGAGCGCTCATAGCGGCGGAATTTGTCGTTGAGGTCCCATTTGGACGACGATGGCGAGAGTATCTCCACGGCAAGAGATGGCGAGCCCCGGGCGTATCGTTCTTTTATGGCAGAGGCCTCGCAGAATACCATAAGGTCGGGCTGGACCACCGTAGCCACTTCATCGTCAGCCTCATCGCCCTCCGGCAGAAGAACGTCAAAGGGAGCGATGAACACTTCGCAGGGCTTATGGTCAAAATAATCACAGAACCTCCTGGCCAAAGCTAGCAATAAGCGCTGGTGCGCGGCGCTCGGGGCCGCCATAGCCATGGCCCGGCCGTCGATCAACTCCCAACGTTCGTCGCTCGGCCATGCGGAATAATCCCTATACCTAAAGTGTCCGTCAAAGTTCACGGCGGCCTCTCCCATACGCGTTCTCCTTCCTAAGATACCGTATAAAGGGACTACGCGCCAGTTAGGCTTGTCGCTTGCTCCATGGAGGGCGGTACCTCTCTCCGCTAAAACAGCTCCCCCTGCTCGCCCGCCACGCGAGACAGCTCAGCCTCCCAGCCGGCCGCCTCGGCGATTGATTCCCAGATCGGGCCGAGCTGACGCTCAAGGTACCAGGCGTAATCGGGCCGCCCCGCGGCGCCCC
>JBGSKZ010000272.1:0-1370 GCA_041741035.1 Treponematales bacterium | reverse complement strand
TGCGCCCAGCCCCACCGCCGGCCAGCCCGAAGTGCAGGCGCCTCTTTCCGAGGAGCGCATCGTCATCGACACCGACCTCTTCATCGCCACCTTAAGCAACAAGGGCGGCGAGCTCGTGTCCCTTAAGCTCAAGGAGCATAGCGACGATCAGGGCTACGTGGAAATGCTGCTGTCGGGGCCGAACGGCCTAGACGGGCTCTCGGTCGCCTTGGGCGGCCCGGGCTCGGCGCCGCTTAGGGACTTCATGAACGTCTCGAGGCCGGGTCCCGGCATCGTCGAGTTCAGCAGGACCTATTTCTACAAGACCGCTGACGGCGAATTCGTGCCCTTCCTGTACCGCAAGCGCTTTGAGTTCAAGGACGGCGATTACATGTTCCGCCTCGCCTTGGGCTTCGAGAATAGCAAGCCGAGCGCCTTGCCCATAGGCGACGGCAACTACGCCTATACGCTGAGCCTTGGCCCGCAGATAGGCCCCCGCTACGCTCAGCTGCCGAAAAACGCCGACTTCCGCAAGATCGTCACGCTGGAGAACGGCAAGCGCAAGGTCGTAACGCCCAAGGGCGGCAAGCAGACCCTGACCACCCGCGTAAGCTGGGCCGCCGTGGCAGGCAAGTATTTCGCCTTCATAACCGTGCCCGACCAGACCCCCTACGCCTATACCTATACGAACGTGGCCGCGGACGGCTATCCGGTAACCAGCGCCATGGCCTTGAGCAGGCCCGTGATGACCGCGAGCGCCCAGGCCGACGTGTTCCATTTTTACGCCGGCCCCAAGAGCTCGCGCGACCTGGCCAAGTACGACGACCTGACGGCCAACGGCTTTAAGCGCTCCGGGGACAACCTGGAGGGCGTCATGGAGGGCGGGAATATCCTGGGCTGGCTTGAGAACATGCTCAAGTGGGCTATGAATTTCTTCTACTCCATCGTGGGCAACTACGGCGTGGCTATCATCCTCGTCACCCTGCTCGTGCGCATACTCATGTTCCCCCTTACCTTTAAGGGAAGCAAGTCCACCGCGCGCATGCAGGAGCTGCAGCCCAAGATCCAGGAGCTGCAGGCCAAGTACAAGAATAACCCGCAAAAGCTCAACGTGGAGATGGCCGAGTTCTACAAGCGCGAAGGCTACAACCCCCTGTCGGGCTGCCTGCCCATGCTCCTGCAGTTCCCCATCTTCATCGCCATGTACGCGCTCTTCAACAACCACTTCGACCTGCGCGGCGCCATGTTCATACCCGGCTGGATAAACGACCTGTCGCTGCCCGAGGCCATATTCAGCTTCCCCACCGTGAACCTGATTATATGGAAGGTATCGGCGCTGCGCGCCCTGCCCATCATTTACGTGCTGAGCCAGCTCGCGTACGGCAAGTTCA
>JBGSKZ010000271.1:0-7971 GCA_041741035.1 Treponematales bacterium | reverse complement strand
CGGTTGTTGCAGGAGTACACGATGATCTTGCCGGGCGCGAAGGAAAAGGAATTGGCGCCTGACATCCATTGTTCCCGCTCCTGGCGCACGGGATCCGAGCCGCCGGTGAGCACGGGCTTTAAGTCCAGCCCGGCCGCCTTGAGCCCTTCGAGCAGCGAGGGTACCTCGCGTATGACGGGGGCCTTGCCCGGCGCCGCGTCTATGCGCGCTACCTTGCCTCGGAGCTTGCCCAGGATGACGGGCTCGAACACGAGGCAGGCGTCCCGGTCTATGACGGTGAACACCATGTCCAGGTGTATGGTCGCCCGCGCTATGGGCAGCTCTACGGCGAAAACGGTAAAGGGCTCGCCGAAGGAATCGGCGAGCGAGCGGGCCGCGAGGTCTATGGCCGCCGGGCTCGTGCGCTCGGATACGCCTATGGCGACGATGTTGCCCGAGAGCGCCTGAAAGTCGCCGCCTTCGAGGGAAAAGCCCTCGCGGGCCAGGGCCGGCCCGTCGAGCAGCCTCCCCGAGCCCTTAAAGCCGCTATGGCGATCGAATATGAAGCGATGTATAAGCGCCTCGGGGCCACGCACCTTGAAGCGCATGGCCGAGGCTATCGATTTATCGCGGTACACCATGGCGGCGTCCCGCATGAAATACATATTCGGCAGCGGCGGCAAGTCGTATTCGCGGTTATTGAGGAAATCCGCTACCCGCACATGCCTGGCGGGCAGGCCCTGTATGGCCGCAAGGGCCAAGTCCGCGGCGGAGAGGGAACAGAGCTCCTCTTTGCGGTGTTCGGATCCATAGCGCTCGCATAAGAGTTCCGCGAAGCCGCGGCGATCGTCCGGGGCCTGCAGGCTTTCCGCCAAAATATCCTTAAGCTCGTACACTTCGGACACGCTGGATAAAAAGCCCTTGAGCTCGGCATGCTCGCCCTGGACTATATCCATGGGAATGATGTCGTTGTATAAATCTTCCTCTGCCCTGCTCGGGCGCATGGCTTCCACCTCGGGTCCGGGCGTGTGCACGATGACGCGCTTGAGACGGCCGGTCTCCGAGCGAACGTTGAGCCTCCTATTCATAAAGCCTCCCTTTTGCCTTGCAGGATAACAAAGTAGCGGGCAGTGCACAAGCGCATGGGAGCGCCTTGCGGGGCTTGGCGCAGCGTATGCGTGGAGACCCGCTCAGCGAGTCGGCACGAGGAGTAAAAGAGCCGGCGCTCTTTGAATGGCATGACGCCACTAATGACCTAGCCCAAGACGGTTTGTCATAGAGCCATAAGCTTCGGGGAACTAACTAGTTCTTTATCGTGAAGGTCTTCCTGAGCAGGGATACCAGCCCCGATAGGAGCGGGTCGGAGGGGCCCCGTACTGGCAGGTCCTGGAAGAAATCCGAGCGTTCGGCCTTGAGCCAGCGGTGGAGCCTTCCGGCCAGTTCAGGAATGGGGGCCTGCGCCCTGGCTATGCGTACGAGCGCCATCATCTCTTCGCTGGAAAACAGCTTCCATTTGCCCTCGTGGACTATGTGGTAGCTCGAGCCGTCGCTCGCCGCCTTAATCTCGAGCGGAGCCGCGCGCGCGGCGCCGCCCGCCTTTTTTTTCGGCTTTGAGCCGGCGCTTGCCGCCGATGCTCCCGCGCGCGCGGCGCTGCTTCGTTCCAGGCTATCGGCCGCCGCCTCGAGCTCGGCAAGCTTCATGTTATACAAGTGGACGCGGGCCTGCTCGATAAGAAAAGCCAGCCCTTCCTCGTCCAATTCCGGCAGGAGGGAAGACAGCTCCCCGGAGAGCGCATCATGAGCCGACCGCTTGCCGCCGGTTTTCTTTTTTATGCCCATGCTTCCTCCAAAGTTAACGGGGGCCGGAGGCGCCGCCGCCCGATTTTTCTCCCGACAGCAAGAAGGCTATAGAGCGATGCAGCTCGCTCTGGTCCGCGTCGGGCTTGGCGTCCAGGGCTATGCGCAGCAGCGATACGCGGCTCGTCTCGCCGTCGGCCAGAGCGCGGGCCGCTGCGAGCAGGTCCGCGTATTCATGGAAAAACGCCTGACGGCCCTGCGCTTCCGTATGGCCTTCGATGTAAAGGTCGACGGGCAGGTCCCAGAGCGCGGAGAAGAGCCTGAGCACCCGCGCGGCGCGGTAGGCCACCGGTTTCTCGTAGTAGGCGGCGCCCGTTATGTCCCCGAGGAACGCCGTACGCGCTTCGGGTATGAGGGCGACGAGGCAATCGTCGCTATGGTCCGAGTCCATCGGTATAAGCTCGACGCCGGCGCTGCCGAGATCGACCGGCGTAGGCTTGTCCACTAGCATATCGGGCAAGACTATGCGTATGTCCCTGCCCAGGGGATGCCCGGGCAGGTCGGGACCGTACTCGGCGGCTATCATGTCCGCGCAGAAGCGTATTTCAGTGCCGGCCTTAACGCGTTCGTCGAGCGCGCGGTCGCTCCAGGAAAGCCCATCCAAGGCACGTAAATGCTCCGCGCAGCTCGCATGGGCATAGCAGGGTATACCCAGCGCGGAGAGGCCGAAGCTATGGTCCCAGTGCCAATGGCTGAGAGCCACGCAGTCAGGCATCCAGCTAGGAGCCAATCCCCTCGCCGATCGCAAGGCCGCAAGGAATTCATGGGCATGAGACGGCGATGCGCCCGCGTCCAGCATGAGAGCCTTAGCCTGCCCGAATACCGCTCCCAATATGGGCCGGTCGCGGCTATGGTCCGGCCGCGCATAGAAAATAGCGGGGCCGGCCGCGCCTTGTTCCGGCACGCGGAGGAGCGTCAGGCCTTGACCTCTACGACCTCGGCGCCGGCCGCGTTTTTCTTGACGCTCTCGATGCCGTTAAGGCAGGAATCTTTGGCTTCGTAGGCTTCGCTCGTCGCTATAACCTGGCCGTTCGCCGCCTTGAGCCGGAAACGGAATTTCCCCGCCTTGTCCGCATATACTTCAAATTTCGCCGCCATACCTGAACTCCTTCCAATCATGAAGATAAGGATACTCTTGAGCTATTCTACGCCTTGCTAGGCGGCTGGGCAAGGGGAAGGGCGTTAGAGCCTCGGCAGTGGCTTGGCAAGGATGAAGCGCGTCCATAGGTAACGCAGTCCGCCGAGCCGCGCGCGGAGCCGCCGCTCCGCGTAGGCGATAAAGATCCTAAGGTGCGTTTCCGAGTCCGCCTCTATAAGGCGGCCGCCGTAACGCGCTTCCTCGAAGCGCTCGCTGAGCAGGGTAAAGGGCGCTTCTTCAAGGAAGAAGCGCGCCTTTACGCGCGCAGCGTATTCGCGCGCGGTTTCTCCGCGGGCTATGCCCTGGCCCGAAAGAGCCATAAGGTCGAGCGCGTACAGGTAGAGGCTGCCGTAGCGGCGCTCGGCGCTTAGGGCCGCTAGGCCGCGTTCGAGCCGCGCGCGCTTGAAGCCGCAATAAAAGGCGCGGGCGGGCAGTATCAGGATGACGGCCAGCGCTATGGCGATAGAGAGCGCGACGGCAAGCGCGCCCAGAGCCTGAGAGAAATAGCGCTGAGCGCTATCCGCGTCCACTTGTCCCCCGCCCGCCAAGCCCCGTTCGGCCTCTGGCGGTGTATAGCCGGCGAAGGCGCTCGGCACGGGATTCAAGGGGTCGGGCGGGGGGTAGGCGGGAGTGGCCTCGAGCGTAAGCCAGCCATAGGGTTCGATATAGGCTTCCACCCAGGAATGGGCGTCCCGTTGCCTGACTATGGCGCTCCCGTCCTCCTCCGCCCGCTGCGCGATATAGCCCTCCACGTAGCGGCTCGGTATGCCGATGGCGCGCAGCATTACGGCTAAAGCGCTCGCGTGATAACTGCAGTAGCCCTTTTTCTCGTCGAACAGGAAGAAGTCGACGAAATCCCTGCCTTCCGGAGCGGAGCGGGCCTCGAGGCTATATTCGTAGCCGGCGCGGAGATAGTCGCGCAGCAGCAAGGCCTGCTCTAGGGCCGAAGGTCCCGCAGGCCGAGCCACGGTTTTAGCCAGCTCGAGTACCCGCGCCGGCACGCCGCTTGGCAGCTCAAGGTATCGACGCCCCATGTCGCCAACGAGCTCTTCGGGCTCGGAGCCGCGCAATCCGCCCGCCGCTATGGCAAGCTCGTAATACTCGTCCCGGTATACGCCGTCGGGGAACTGCATATTGCCGTCCTCGTCCAGCGTAAATGAATCGTAATAGGGGCTCGCCACGACGAGAGCGCGGTATGGGCTGAAAATGGTGCGGTAACTCGAGCTGAGCGCCCGTATGCGCACGATATAGTCCGCGCTGCCCTCGGCTCCGTCGATAAGCGGCGAACCCGATCGCCGGGCGCGCGGCGAAAGCGAGGCGGCCCGCCACGCGCTGCCTTCATAGCGCGCCTTCACGCTGCCTCGCAGGTAGAGGGGCAGGGGGCCTTCTATCCGGTAAACCGGCGTATCGACGAGGCGCACCGGGCCGCCTAAGCGCTCCGAGTCCCCTTGGAAGCCCGTATCGCTAAAGCTGAAGCTCCGCGCCGCGCCGCCCGAACGAGATGATCCATAGGCTTCTATGAGCTTCTCGCTGCCGGGTATGGCGCTGAAGAGCCTGCCGAAGCGCTCCTCTAGCAAGGCATGAAGCTCAAGGGGAGGCAGGCTCAGCGCTATGAGCACGATGAGCAGCGCGGACCGCCGCGCTGCCCTTCGCCAAAGCCTCAAGCCTTCGCCGTCGTCGTTTCCCCCCGCTAATCCTATAGCAACGGTAACCGGCGCCTTGGAAGCGCCATGCCAATACCAGAGCGCGAGGCTCAGGCCCGCCAACATAGCCAGGGCGGAAGGCACCCCGGCGAACCAATACACCGTGATGAGGATGGTGAAAGGCAGGGCGAGCGCCAGTAAGCGCGGCTTAAGCACGATGAAGGCGAAGGCGTAGGCATCGACGGCGAGGCTCGCGCCGAGCCAGTATGCTTTGAGGTAATTGGCGTCGAGCGCTTCCTGCCCCCGCGTATAGCGCCACAAGTTTTTGGCCATGGCCAGGGCTTCGCTCGCCAAAGCCGTTACCACAGGGCCTTGGAAGGCGTAGAGATATCCCATCGTCAGGGCCATGGCCGCGAGGAAGCCCAGCGAAGCCCAACGGTAGCGGTACAGGAGCCAGAACAGGCCGTAAGCGAGGGCCCCGCTTATGCCCGCCACTAAGGGGTTAAGCCCGATAAGGAGCCCCTCGCTGAGGCATAGCGATAGCGCGAGGCTGGATAGGAAATAGACGAAGAAGGCTCCGCCCGCGCTCAAGCCCTGCGGGGCCTTAGCGTATGTCGTTGAGGGCATAGCCCAGCTCCTTGCGCTCATCGAGCCTGATAATGGCTATGCCTTCCGCCTTAAGCGTGGCCAGGTACTCTTCCGCCGCTCCCTGGGCGGGTGAAAGCTGATGCCCTCCAAGGCTTACGAGCGCGGCCCGGCGCCCCTCTAATTTGAGCCGTATCAGGCTGAGCGCCTCGGCGCGGCCGGCCCTCGGGCCGATGAGCACGATACTCGCCTTTCTATCCGAGCGCGCGCGGCTCGCCGCGAGGGCGGTATCGCTAGAACCCTCCGCGTCGCGCGGGTCAAAGTCGGCGAGGGCTTCCAGAAAGGCCGGCAGCGCCGAGGAATCGTTGCCTTCCACGGCCAGTTTCCGCTTGCCTGCCGAGAGGAAAAGCCTGCAGCGCGCTCCCCTGGCAAGAAGATAATCCGCCAGCGATATGGCGGCCTCGGCGCCGAGGTCAGCCAGGCGGCCGTCGGCATCGGCGGCGTAATGGGCGGCCTCGCTATCCAGTACTATGTCTATGCTCACGTCGCCCCTCCGGGCGAACTGCTTGACGACAGGCTCCCCGTCGCGGGCATATAAGCGCCAGTGCAGGTGATGGAGCGGGTCGCCGTCGCTATAAGCGCGTACCGAAGATAATTCCGAGAGATCCCTGGCGAAGGGATCGCCTACGAGGAGTTCGCCGAGCTGCCGCAGCCCTTCGGGCCTTAGCCGCTCGAGCGGCACCACCCGGGGGTATACGGTTATGGCAAGCGGTGATCGCACGCGCTTGCGCAGGGAGATGAGTCCGTAGATATCAACAATGGCGAGCTCGGCCGCGCCGTAGAGGTACTTGCCACGGCGCTCGAAGCGTACCCGAGCTTCCCATCGCAGCCTGGCGCGCGGATTCAGGCTTAAAAACCTGCCCCGCTTTTCGCCGCGGGTAAAGCCTCCTCCCTCGACGAATTCGAGGGAGGGAAAGCTTAGGGGGGAGGCGTTCAAGAGCTCGTACGAAAGCGTGAGGGTTTCGCCGGCGGCTATGCCGGCGGACGGCGCGCGTATGGAAGCCTTAAGCGACAAGAGGCCGAGCAGTCCGTGGGCTAAGCCGACGAGCGCGGCGGCCGGCATGGCGTAGACGAGGAACCACAGCGCCTTGCCCCCCGCTAAGGACGCCGCCAGGAAGAGCAGCGCCGCGAGCAGGGCGAAGCGCCTTCTATGCGCTTGCCTGGCCGACTGCGGGTACATAGGCGCGTTGCAGGATATCCCCGAGTATGGCCGCGGCGCTCCTGCCTTCCATGCGGGCCTCCGCGGAGCTTACCAACCTATGGCAGAGCAGGGCCGGCGCCAACTCCTTGATATCGTCCGGCAGGACATAGTCCCTGCCGCGCAAGAGGGCAAGGGCCCTGGCCGCCCGGGCGAGATCCCTGCTCGCCCTCGGGCTGGCGCCCAGTAGCAGCCGCGCGTCAGTCCTCGTCGCCGCGCATATGCCTACCGCGTAGCCCAATACCTCTTCGCTGATCGAAACGGCTCTCGCGGCGGCGCGAAGCGCGGCTATTGAGGCCGGCTCGCCTATAGGGGCAAGGTCCTCAGGCAGCGCATGGCGGTCCGCGGCAATATTAAGCTCGGCCGCGGGCTCCGGATAGCCAAGGGAGAGGCGCATCATGAAGCGGTCGAGCTGAGCCTCGGGCAAGGGGAAGGTTCCCTGGAATTCCACGGGATTCTGGGTGGCTATGACCATGAACGGCTGGGGGAGGGCATAGCTTCGGTCGTCCACCGTTACCTGCCTCTCCTCCATAGCCTCCAAGAGGCTCGACTGGGTCTTAGGCGAGGTCCTGTTTATCTCGTCCGCCAGGAGCAGGTTCTTGAACACGGGGCCGGGCCTGAACGCGAACGCGCCGCTTTGCCTGTCCAGCACGAGGTTCCCCGTCACGTCGGAAGGCATAAGGTCCGGCGTGCACTGGATGCGTCCGAATTCAAGGCCCAGAACCCTGGCCAGGGCCTTGGCCAGTGTGGTCTTGCCCACACCGGGCAAGTCTTCTATGAGGGCGTGCCCGCCCGCCAGAAAGCAGGCCAATAGCTTTTCTACGGCCTCGCGCTTGCCGAGTATAACCGTGCCCAACGCGTCCATGATTGCGGACGCCGTTTTCGTCTCTACGACCATTGTAACCCCTGCGTATCCGTGTTCGCCGATTATACCACAGCACAAAAAAAAGGGCGCGGAAAGCGCCCCGTAGATTTCGAGAATATGGGAGCCTAGAACCAGCCTGAATCGTCCTCCGTATCCCAGGCGCTTCCGGTGACATGAACGTAGTCAACGGTAACTATTGATGAAAAGA
The DNA here is from genome assembly GCA_041741035.1 of Treponematales bacterium. GTDB lineage: Bacteria > Spirochaetota > Spirochaetia > Treponematales > UBA12059 > UBA5200. The sequence continues at coordinate 438 of JBGSKZ010000271.1, read as the reverse complement.
AAATTGTAGCCGTTTGCCATACGGATGTTTCACCTACATCAAGATCCATCTTTGGCGTCCATATATACTTGTCATTTATCGGTGCACTCTCCGCTTCAAGTCTGATAGTTGCATTATCGATTTTTTTTAAGCCTATATTGCTTAGCCTATATTCGACGGTTACTGAGTTTACATTGGTAAATGAACTTGTGGGATTCAATTCAAATCCCAGCTGATAATCTGGGATCTGGCAGGACATGAACATTGAAAGCGCAAGGATTAGCGCCCCTAAAGCGATCGTTTTTTTTGGCATAGCCGTCCTCCTGGGCCAAATATAGCGCGATTCAGGAAGATTTCACGCTTCCTTGGCCTTAAGGACCTGCGCGAGGTTTTCGGCGTAGAGGGGCACGTCCGGAGCGAGGCGCACGGCGGTGCTTAATATGCGTTCCGCGCCGGCCG
>JBGSKZ010000270.1:0-1507 GCA_041741035.1 Treponematales bacterium | reverse complement strand
GGTCCTATATCGGCGTGGCAGAAGGAATCGTTTATGGTGCGGTCTATCTGCAAGAGGAAGAGGCCTATGGCCTTGCGCGCCTCGGCCTCGTCGCGCACGAAGGGCTCAAGGAGGGTATCGAGGTCGCCCAAATATACGGGGAAGGTGGTGATGCTCGGCACGTGGCGGTAAAGTATGAGGAGCGCCGCGGTGGCCTCCCAGATATCGCTAGGGGGCGCCACGCCGAGGAAAGCCGAGCCCTGCCTCATGAAGCGCTCGTAGTCGGGCACGATATAGCGGGGCCTGTAGGGCGCCTCGCCCTCGAAGAGGTCGCATATGACGCCTGCGTCCCGGTAGGCCTGCGCGGCGGGGTCGATCGTGAGCACGGACAGGCTGTTCTCGGCCAGTCGGGCAAGGCCAGCCAGCTTCTGCTGGTAGGTGAGGCTTCGGTCTTCTATGGTAGCTAGTATTGGGTTCACGGATAAACTCCCTGGGGTATCGATTCGTCTGCCCGCGCTAGGGCGGGGCGGCTTAGGCGATGGAGTTTAACCTGAGGGTTTTGACGGCCGCCCTTTCGCGGGCGCCGCTGCATCGATGCGCGGTAGCGGCCCGCGCGTATTAACCCCGGTTCTTTATCGCGCGCACGCGCGATGTTGGCCTTAGTATACGGCCTATGCCCGGCCGGGGCAAGCCTTTAGCCCCCCGCGCTATGCAGCAAAGCGAGGGAAATACCAAGGCGCGAGGGATCGCAGCGGAAATCCTCGCGCTCGCGAGATTGGAGCGGAGAGCCCGGCGGCGCAAGCCGCGCGCCCACGCATTATCGCAGAAAAGCCGATGTACCCCTTCCAATTTATCCGCGCATTTCACATACTGATACCACTATGAACGCGAAAAAGCTAACCAAGATCGTAGCCACCATATCGGACAGGAATTGCGAGCCGGCTTTCCTCAAGGAACTCTTCGATGCCGGCGTCAACGTGGTGAGGCTCAATACCGCCCACCAGTCGCCCGAGGAATCGCTCAAGGTAGTGCAGAACGTGCGCGCGGTATCCAAGACCATAGGCATACTGGTGGATACTAAGGGCCCCGAGGTACGCGTACGCGGCCTGGCCGAGCCCTTGGAGCTGAAGACGGGCGATACGGTCACCATCCCCAAGGTGGACGATATGCGCAAGGGCTTCAACGTGTCCTACGACGGCTTCACGAGCGAAGTGCCCATAGGCTCGCGCATATTGATGGACGACGGCGCGCTGGAGCTGGCCGTGAAGAACGTGGCCACGGGCATGCTGCTCTGCGAGGTGCTGAACGACGGCCTGCTCAAGGACCGCAAGAACGTGAACGTGCCCAATATAGGGCTCAAGGTGCCTTCGCTGTCCGACAAGGACCGCTCCTACCTGAAATTCGTGGCCGAGCACGATATAGACTTTGTGGCCCATTCCTTCGTGCGCAACCGCGAGGACGTGCTGGAGGTGCGGCGCATACTGGATTCGCTGGGCTCCAAGGCCAAGATCATAGCCAAGATAGAGAA
>JBGSKZ010000269.1:0-1301 GCA_041741035.1 Treponematales bacterium | reverse complement strand
GTGTATTACCGTCATGTGCCGCTCGGCTATTTTTGCGAGCGAACCATGAAGGTGTATGACCTGGAGAAGTACCAGTTCTAAAGGATCATGCTTTACACTGGTGTAAGGAAAAAGTGTAAAGTATGATCCTTTTAGGACCTGGAGGCTTTCATGGATCTATTTTCACTCTGGCGTAGGCTCTGGAGCTTAGTGCTCTTTGCAGTAGCGCCCTTACTCTGCGCCCTTCTATTTCTCCTTAGCTCCTGCCCCAACCCCACCGGCACCGACATTGACCGAGCCGAGCCTACGCCTGAACCGATCCCCAGCGGGGCGCCCCGCCTTGACGAGATTTTCAACATGGAACAGCTCACCGAAATCACGATAAGCGTTGGCGTTGACGAATGGAACAAGTACCTTGCCTACTTCGACGTGAATAAAAAGCATGAGAGCCTAGTGCGCGCGCGTATCGACATAGAAAAGGCAGGCCAAACCGAGAGCTTCCCTGAGGTAGGCCTGGGCTTGCGCGGAAACCTGAGCCGCCAACGGCCAGAGATAGCCCAGAGCGGAACAACGCCCCCGGTTCAGTATTGGAGCCGCCCCTATGACTCGGATAATCACATTTCCGGAGACGCGGCCCTCTCCGTGCCCCATAATGAGAGTGCTCCCGCCTGGGCCCACGCCCACTTCAAGATCGACTTTAACGCCTATGTTCCTGGCCAAGAATACAAGGGCATAGACAAGCTCATCCTCAAGTGGTTTAAGGAGGACCCTACCCGGGTTAAGGAAATATACAGCTACGACCTCTTCCGCCGCTTTGGGGTAACAAGTGCGCCCCGCGTTTCCTATGCCAAACTCACCCTTAAGATAATTGAAGCGAACGGCTCCACCACGACAGCGGACTTTGGGGCATATGAAATGCTCGAGGCTATCGATAACGATTATCTTTCCGCCCGGAAGCGCGACGGAACCTTTGCCAGCTCAGACGGCTACCTCTTTAAGTGCCTCTTCCCCGCCAATCTCACAGAAGATTCGCTAGCTTGGTTCTCCTCCCTCGATGACATGATTGGGGTGGAGAAAATTAGCGTGGCCGGAACGGGGACTGAAACTGATCCATTCTATACCGAGAACTACCAGACCTACCCCTACGACCTCAAGGCCCCCAAGGAAGAACTCCCGGCCGCTAGCGCCGCGCTCAAGAACTTTATAAACAAGCTCAATACTTTAGGCGACCCCGAATTCGCCGCCTGGCTGCCAACGGTGATGGACGTAAACAACTTCTTAAAGACCCTGGCGGTAAACGTGTCCGTGGGCATGTGGGACGA
>JBGSKZ010000268.1:0-1908 GCA_041741035.1 Treponematales bacterium | reverse complement strand
CGCGGAGCGCGCCATACGGCGGGCCGGCGAGCTCGGCGTGCCCCTGGTGCGGGACCCCGTCCTGGCGGAAGCGCTGCTGCCCTTCGACGTGGGGCAGCTGGTGCCGCCCGATTATTGGGAATTAGTGGCTAAGGTATTTATAGCAATAAGGAATGTTGGAAGATGAAAAAGAAGTATCCCGTTGAGAAGATCGAGGCAGGTACGACCTTTACCGCAGACGTATACGTGGACGCCCAGAATCTGCTCGTCCCGGCGGGGGAGCCCGTACGCGCCAAGGACCTCGAGGGCCTTAAGCAGTGGGGCATCCTGTACGTGTACAGCGAGGGCGAACAGGTAGACCAGCAGCAGGGCAAGGCCAAGGCTCAGGCCAACGTAAAGAAAGGCCTTGCCGCCTTTAGCGACCATAAGCTCTACGCCGAGTACGCCAGCATGGTGGACAGGCTCAAGATCATACTCGATAAGATTGCGGCCGCGGAGAAGATAGAGCCCAAGATAGTCGACAAGCTCGCCCAGGAAGTGCTCGGCCTCGTGCGCGACCGGGACGCCGAGCTGGTATCCGCCATATTATCCTCGGACATACAGGGCTATGACCACGCCCGCGCGGGCATCAACTGCTCTATCCTTTCCGTGATGATAGGGCAGGCCTTGAAGCTTCCGCCCCATAGGCTATCCCACCTCGCGGCCGGGGCCCTGCTCCACGACGCGGGCATGCTCCGCCTGCCCGTGGAGCTGGTGTCCAAGAAAGGCACCCTAAGCCCCGAGGAAGCGCAAAAGATGCGAGCCCATCCGCTCCTATCCTATCGCATAATCACGAAGGAGCTTCAGTATCCGGACGATGTGGGCCTCGTGGGCCTTCAGCACCATGAACGTTGGGACGGCGGCGGCTATCCCCGGAAAAGCTCGGGCGTGGATATAGACATACTGGCCCGCATAGCATCCGTGGCGGACGCATTCGAGGCCATGGTAAGCCAGAAGCCTTACCGCAATTCCATGATAGGCTACGCTGCCATGAAGAACCTGCTGTCGGATAACGCGCGCCGCTTCGACCCCGAGGTGCTCAAGGCCTTCATACGCAGCATGGGCATATACCCCATAGGCTCGCTGGTGCTGCTCAACAACGCGTCCATAGCGCGGGTGCTGGAAACCCACGCCGACGCGCCTTTGCGGCCCAAGATAAAGATCATCGTCGACGAATTCGGCAAGCATTTTAAGGACGATACCGGCGACGTGCTCGACCTTCTCACCGAGAAGTCCATGTTCATAGCCCGCGCCATAGACCCCAAGGAGCTGGAAATAGCCTCGTGACAGCGCCCGCGGGACCGCGGCCGCCAAGCAAAACCGAGCTTGGCCTCCAGGCGGAGGCCCTGGTGGCCTCCTGGCTCTCCGAGCGCGGCTGGCGCATAGAGGCCACGAATTGGCGCAAGGGACCGGGCGAACTCGATATCGTGGCCGTTCAGGGCCAGCTTATCAGCTTTATCGAGGTGAAACGCGTGGACGCCTACGGGCTTGAGTCGCTGTCCAGGAGCGTAGGCGCGAATAAACGCCGCCGTATCGTCGAAACGGCTAAACTCTTCCTCGTATATCATCGAGAATTTGAACTGATGGCGCAGCGTTTTGACCTTGCCGCTGTACGCGGCGATAAGGTCGAGCTCTATTTGGAAAGCGCCTTCTCGGAGAAAGCATGACGCCTACGAGGGATCCCGAAAGGGAACAAAGCAGACTTGAAGAACTCAAGAGAAAAGTGCATGATGAGGCATACCTCGCCGGCGCCATTCAACGTATAGCACAGGTTATGAGCGCCGAAATCATGGAAGGCTATGGAGCGGCATATGGCGGACGGAAACAAGGACTTTAGAAGGCGCTTCGGGCGCCGCGGCCGCGACCGCACTGCCAGCCGCGAAGAGCCGC
>JBGSKZ010000267.1:0-3872 GCA_041741035.1 Treponematales bacterium | reverse complement strand
CGGCGCGACGACCGTGTCGGCGACCATGATCATCGCGGCCATGGCGGGCATACGCGTATTCGCCACCGGCGGCATAGGCGGGGTGCACCGCGGCGCGGAGCTGAGCATGGACGTATCGGCCGACCTCGACGAGCTGGGCAGGACGGACGTGGCCGTCGTTTGCGCCGGCGCGAAGAGCATACTCGACATAGATAAAACCCTCGAATACCTGGAAACCAAGGGCGTGCCGGTTCTGGTGTACCGCGGCGACGAATTCCCCGCCTTCTATACGAGCAAATCTGGGGTCCCCGCCCTTGCGCGCATGGATGAAGCTTCCGCCATAGCTGCCCTGCTCAAGGCCAAGTGGGAGCTGGGCTTAAGCGGCGGGGCCGTCATAGCCAATCCCATACCCGCCGAGCACGAGATGGATAGCGCCGTCATAAACGCGGCCATAGACCGCGCGGTGGCCGAGGCCGCCGCCCGAGGCGTACGGGGCAAGGACGTAACGCCCTTTCTCCTGGCCCGGGTGAAGGACCTTACCGGCGGCGACAGCCTGGAATCCAATATCGCGCTCGTCATGAATAACGCGCGGCTGGCGGCCGCTATAGCCATAGAGTACGCAAGGCTATGAGCGCGCGAGCCGTGCGTCTGGCAGCTTTAGCCTTCGCGCTCCTAAGCGCCCTGTTAGGCGCGAGCGCCGAGGAGCGCGCCGTGCGCTTCATTAACCTGGGCGTGCGGGAGGGCTTGGCCAACGCCAGCGTATCGAGCCTGGTACAGGATGCCGCCGGCTTCATCTGGATAGGCACGCAGGGCGGCCTGCACCGCTGGGACGGCAACTCCTTCGCTATATACGAGAACGAACCCTTCGACGAACAGAGCCTGCCCCATAATCTCATACAGACCATGTACATGGACGATGACGGCTATACGATTTGGCTGGGCACCTACGGCGGCCTAACGCGCTTCGACACCCGAAGCGGGCGTTTTGAAACCTGGGCGCACGATCCCGACGACCCGCGTTCGCTCGTAAACGACGTGGTCGTGGCCATAGCCAGGGACGCGAACGGCGCCCTCTGGGTGGGCACCCTGGAAGGGCTCGAGCGCATGGAGGAAGGCGGCTTCGTCCACTACAAGGCCGAGCCCGATAAGCCGGGCGGCTTAGGCGCGCCCGTAATACGCTCGATTTTTAAGGATTCCAAGGGCCGGCTCTGGATAGGCAGCTCGGGAGGCGGCCTTCATCGCTACCTTCCCGAGAGCGACTCCTTCCTTCGCTACGGCACGAAAGGGGGACCGCAGCCGCGCCTTCCCTCCGATTACGTGTTCGACATACGCGAAGACGAGAGCGGCTCGCTCTGGCTCGGGCTCTGGTACTACGGCATCGCCCGTTTCGACCCCGACGCCGGAACCATTGAGGGTTACCCGCTTGCCGACGATCGCGTGTACTTCATCAACGTTGCCGAGGAAGGCTATGTGCGCGCCGGAACCTGGGGCGGCGGCCTCTTCGAGCTCGACAAGTCCAGCGGCGCCCTGCGCCGCTTCGGCAAGAGCGACGGCGAAGCCTGGTCCCTCGCCCACGATACCATGTATTCCATGCTGGTCGACCGCTCGGGCGAGCTTTGGGTAGGCAGCAACGGCGGCGGCCTATCCCATATGCTCCGCGACCCGGAAAGCTTTTCTATCTTCGAGCATAAAGATTCCGATCCCCAGAGCATAGGCTCGGGCAAAGTTACCTCCCTGCTCGAAGACAGCGCAGGCCGCCTTTGGGTAGGCTCGTACAACGGGGGGCTTTCCCGGCTCGACCCCGGAGCCAAAGGCTTCGTACGATACCGCTATGATAAAAACGATGGGCGGAGCCTCCCCAACGATATCGTTACACGGGTATACGAAGACAGCGCCGGCGACATTTGGATACTCACCAATGCCGGCATGGCCCGTTATGTCGAAAAGCGCGACGATTTCGAGCGCTACGCGCGCGTGCCCGGAGACAAGGATAGCCTCTCGGACGACGTGCTCTATGCCATACTCGAGGAACCGGGAAGCGGCAATTTCTGGATAGGCAGCTATACGCACGGCCTCGAATATTGGGACCGCGCGGCCGGCAGGTTTTTGCACTTTCCCGCGCGGCAAGGCGAGGAAGGCGCGTTGGGAGACAACCTGGTGTACGACCTTGCCTACGATAGCCAGGGACGGCTTTGGGTAGGCACGAACGGCGGCCTCTACCGCCATGAGGGCGGCGGCCGCTTCAAGGCCTACCTGCCCGACAAGGATGACAGGAGCAGCCTGCCTTCCCGCATAATCCGCGGCCTGCGCAGCGCGTCCGACGGCGGCCTCTGGATAGCCACCAACGGCGGAGGCGTTGCTAAATACCAGCCCGATACCGATTCTTTCCGCTATTGGACTAAGCGGGACGGCCTGCCGTCCAATGTCGTCCTTGCCATGCAGGAAGGCTCCGACGGGCAAATCTGGGCGTCCACGGTAACCGGCTTGTCCTTTTATGAGCCCGCCTCGGGGCGGTGGCGGCCTTTCGGCGGTCCGAGCGACCTTCGCTACAACGAATTTACCGTAGGCAATGCCGCGGGCAAGAACGGGCGCCTTTACTTCGGCGCGGTGAACGCCGTGTATCGTGTGGACTCAAGGCTCGTCATACGCAGGGATTTCCTCCCGCCCGTGCGCTTGACCGGTATTTTAATCGATAATCAGGCTAATCAGCTCTCAACCAGCCCCTGGCTCCTAGACGAGCTGAGCCTGCCCTGGGACATGGGCAGCATAGCCTTCACCTTCGCGGCACTCGACTACCGCGACCCCTCGCGCAATCAGTTCGCGTACATGCTGGAGGGCCTGGATAACGACTGGACCTTCAGCGGATCCCGCGACTATGCCGGCTACACGAACTTGAGTCCGGGGCGCAGCTATGTATTCAGGGTAAAAGCCTCGAACAATGAAGGCGTATGGAACGAAAGCGGCGTTGCCCTGCGCCTACGCGTACAGATGAGCCCCTGGTTTTCCTGGTGGGCCTTAGCCCTGTACGCCCTGATCCTAGCCGGCTTCGTGTGGCTGATCCTTACCCTGCGCGTCAAGGCTCGGCTGCGCGGCGAAGTCTTCGAGCTATCCCGGCTCAAGGGCGAACTCGAAGAAGCCAACGTGAAACTAGAGGAGCTGGCCTCCCATGACGGCCTTACCGGGCTCTTAAACAGGCGTTCGCTCAATATTGAGCTCGAGCGGCGCTTCAAGGCGGCCCTGGGACTGCGAGAGCCGCTTGCCATGCTCATGGTGGATATCGATTGCTTCAAGCCCTACAACGATCATTATGGGCACCAACTTGGCGACGAAGCCCTGATGGCCGTAGCCAATGGCATACGGGCCGCCCTTGAGCGGCCTCAGGACAGCGTGGCGCGCTATGGCGGCGAAGAATTCGCCGTCATCCTGCCGGGTACCGAGCTAGCTGGAGCCTTGAAGGTGGCTGAACGCATACGGGCGGGCATAGCTGATCAAAAGCTCCCGCACGCGAGCTCGACGGTTTTGCCCGTGATAACGGTAAGCGTAGGCGCCGCGGAGTTTAGGCCTGAGCCCGGCATGAAGCCTTCCGAGCTCTTGACTATGGCGGACTCTGCGCTTTATAGGGCCAAGGATGCCGGCCGCAATCGCGTAGCCTCTTGAACTTTTATTAGTTCCCCGAACCTTATTGCTAACGCAAGCAAGGGGTAGCTGGCGCGCGTATTGGCTCCATGGAGGTACCCACCATGGAGCCACCCTTCTGTCCCAATCCCCGCTGCGCCCACCACAACGATAGCCGGAAAGACTATCGGAACTATTGGCGCAAGTTCGGCTTCCACGACACCCTTGTCGTTGGACCCGTCCAGCGCTTCCGCTGCAAGGCCTGCGGCAAGACCTAT
>JBGSKZ010000266.1:0-1314 GCA_041741035.1 Treponematales bacterium | reverse complement strand
GCCGGAGCGGCCAGGCCAAACGCGCCGGTTGCCGACGAGGGCGCCTTGAGCCGGGCTCTCGGCAAGCTCGCGGAGCTGGCGGCGGACAGGCTCGGGGCCGTCTCGCCGGAGGACGACGAGGACGAGGCGCTCATTCCCGCTCTGCCCACTGACAGCAAGGTGCGGCTGCGCTTCGATCGCGACAGCCTGAGCCTGGCCATACCGCGGGGCAGCCCGCTATCGCCGGGCTTCATCGGCGGCGGCTTCTTCACCGTCTTTTGGCTGGGCTTCGTGGCGTTCTGGACCTTCATGGCCATAGCGATGGGCGCGCCTCTATTCTTTCCGCTCTTTTCCCTGCCCTTCTGGGCCGTGGGCATAGGCATGGCGCGCGCCATCCTTAAGCCCGTGCTGAGCAGGGTAGACATAGAGATGACCAGGGAGGGCGGCGTCTTGGTGCGCGAGAGCTTCATGGGCACGAAGACCCGCCATTGGCCCTTCGAGGATCTGGGTTCCTGCCGCAACGCCCCCGCCCTGATAAGCCAAAAGGGTAGGACCGACCTTGAGCTTACCCTGGAGCTGGGCACCAAGACCCTCCGTTTCGGTTCTGCGCTATCCGATCGCGAGCGCACGGCCATAGCGCGGAGCGTAAACGCCTGGCGCAAGGGCGAGCTGGCCGATTGAAGCGAGGCGCCCGGCTGAAGCGGGTCGCGCGCCTAAGGCCGGTAGGCCGCCGGCCGCTTATCGCTAGCGATTATGTAGCAGGCCCGGCCGTTCCTGGAAGCGCTGCCCGGTCCGCGAAGAGCGGCAGGAGGAACGCGCCAATGAGCGGCAGGGCGGCCAGCGCCCGCGCCGCCGGCGGATAGCGCCTGCTTTCGAGCGCGCTCAAGAACCAAAAGATGGCGAAGTCCACGAGCATGACCTTTACTAGGAGCGACGAGCGCAGGGTTTCCTCGAATACCGCGTAGTCGAAGGCGGGCTTAAGGCTTATCGCCAGCGCGGCCACGCCCGCCAGTCCGGCCAGCGCCAGCGCTATGCGCAGCGCGGCGGACAAGGGCTTTCGCTCTCCGCTGCGCTCCCGTATGAGCAACCAGGGCAGGAGTATGAAGGCGCCGCCGACGAAGGACGCGAAGCAGAACGGCCAGGGGCCGGGCTTCCAGCGCCGTTCGTCGCCCGCCCGCAGGAGTAGGTAGGCGAGGGGCCAAAGCCCCATCAGATTGAAGAGCAGGGCTCCTATGCCTTCCGCGCCGGGCGTGGCCGGAGCCGCGGCGCTTCCGCCGGGCAGGGCCATGCGTAGCCAGCCGCTCACCAGGGCCATAGTGCCGTCGTCCGCGCCGG
>JBGSKZ010000265.1:0-7592 GCA_041741035.1 Treponematales bacterium | reverse complement strand
TGCGGCACCGTTGGGCCTCGACGGATACGCGGGCCTGGGCGAGTCCGAGTCGGGCGCCCGCATCGCCAACCGCCTGCGCCGCGGACTCGAAGCCTATGGCGGCGTTTCTCCCGCCGACTGGGACTTCATGGAGCCCCTCGGCCTTCCCGCGGGATCCGGCGGGCGCAGGGTCTTTCCCGGCGTGCGCGCCTATCTTGAGGACCTGCGCTCGCCCTTCAACGTAGGATCCATATTCAGGACGGCCGACGCCTTCGGCGCCCAGGAGCTGTACCTGTCCGGCTTCGTGCCCGAGCCCAGCCACCCCCGCGCGCAGCGCAGCGCCTTAGGGGCCATAGCCATGGTGAGCTGGCGCCGCGCAGGCCTTGAAGCTCTTGAGGCCTGCAGGGCGGAGGAGGGGCCAGATGCCGTCTTCGCCCTGGAGCTGCGAGGGCAAAGCATAGACGGCTTTGACTTTCCCGAGCGCGGCATAGCCGTCTTAGGCTCGGAGGAGCTCGGCGTATCGCCGGAGGCCCTGGCCCTCTGCTCAAGGAGGGTAAGCATACCCATGCTGGGCGCCAAGGGCAGCCTCAACGTGGGCGTGGCCTTCGGCGTGCTCATGGACGCTTGGCGGCGTTCGCTTATGGCCCGCGGCGTAGAGCCGCAACGAGTTCTCTAGTCCGCGCGCCTCGGCGCGCGCCCTCCCCTGAAGCCCGATTCAATTTGACAGGCCGCCGAAACGGCCGTACAATGGCCCCATAATATAGCCTCTCAGAGGAGGGCCAGATGGCCAAGGTAGTACTCAAAGACGTCACTAAAATTTACGACGGTGACGTAAAAGCGGTTGATAAGGTGAACATTGTCATCGATGACAAAGAGTTCGTCGTGTTCGTAGGCCCCTCGGGCTGCGGAAAGTCCACCACGCTGCGCATGATAGCCGGCCTGGAAGACATAAGCGGCGGCGATATCCGCATCGACGACGAGCTCGTCAACGACGTGCCGCCCAAGGACAGGAACATCGCCATGGTGTTCCAGAACTACGCGCTCTATCCCCACATGAGCGTGTACGACAACATGGCCTTCGGCCTTAAGATCCGCAAGATCGACAAGGGCGAGATCGACAAGCGCGTGCGCGAGGCGGCCAGGATACTGGACATAGAGAAGTACCTCGACCGCAAGCCCAAGCAGCTTTCCGGCGGGCAGCGCCAGCGCGTGGCGGTAGGCCGCGCCATCGTCCGCAACCCCAAGGTATTCCTCTTCGACGAGCCGCTGTCCAACCTGGACGCCAAGCTCCGCGTGCAGATGCGCGCCGAGATCATCGAGCTCCATAACAGGCTGCAGGCCACCATGATCTACGTTACCCATGACCAGGTCGAAGCCATGACCATGGGCGATAAGATCGTCGTCATGAAGGACGGCCTCGTGCAGCAGATAGGCTCCCCGCTCTATCTCTACAACCAGCCCATCAACAAGTTTGTAGCCGGCTTCATAGGCAGCCCGCCCATGAACTTCGTTAAGGTGCGCGTGTTGAGCGAAGGCGGCGAGCTCGTGCTCGACGAGGGCTCTTCCAGGCTTAAGCCCGACGCCGCCCACGTAACGCTCCTCAAGCCCTACGTAGGCAAGGATATCGTGATGGGCATACGCCCCGAGGACCTGCCCTACGACGAGAAGAAGGCCGCGAACTCCATCAAGACCAAGATCACCGTCGTGGAGCCCCTGGGCGCCGAGATCCACCTCTGGGCGCAGACCGCGTCGCACCAGGTTATTTCCCGGGTTCCCCCCCATCACACTTTCCGCATAGGGGAGGACGTATCCTTCGCCCCGCTTATGAGCAAGGCCCGCTATTTCGACGGCGAAACCGAAATGTCCATACTGCCCGTCGATTTCGTCGAGGTTAAGGGCAAGTAAGCAAACGCTATCGCGCAAGAAAAGGGCTCCGTCCTTGCGAAGGGCGGGGCCCTTGTCGTATAGTTGATCCATGGCTGATACCGTTCACGCATCCCTTGCGCCCTTCATCGATAGAATAAAGAACATCGAGCGGGTAACCGAGTCCATATACCTCACTTTAGGAAAGCTTTTCCCCGCCATCAAAGCCGGCGTGGACCAGAGCGCGCACGCGGCGGAAGAAGCCATACGTGCCGTGCTCTTCAGCCATCGGGGCGGCGCGAGCGCCGTCTTGGCCAAGCGCAGGAGCGAGGAATTCCTCGAAGACGCCACGATTTTTTTCGACCGGGCATCCCTTACCGAAAGCGGTTTCCTCGGCGCCATAGAAGCGAGCATAGAAAACCTGGCACAGCTGGACGACATCATAGACCGCATACGGGCCGACTCCGAGGAAATGGAGATCGTATCCCTCAACGCCATGACCGTGGCGCTTAAGTCCGGCGCGGCGGGCAGGGCCTTCTCCGTGATTACCGACGAGCTCAAGCGCCTCTCCGGCAGGACTATACAGCACGCCAATGAGCTATCGCGCTCCGGCTCGAGCCTGATGGAGGAGCTTGCCGCCCTGCAAGCCGCGCTGAGCGAGCTGGCCGCGAAGCAGAACGCGTTTTTCAGCGGCGTGAGGGAGACCCTTGAGCATGGCTTTAGGGAACTCGATGAGGAGGTTGACGCCGCGGCGAGCTGGCTGCGGCTCCTGTCCTCGGAGGCTCAGCGGGTGCGCGAGCCGGTATCCGATATCATGCAGAGCGTGCAGGTACAGGATATTATACGGCAGTCGCTCGACCACGTGCTTCTATCGCTGGGCGCCGCCTCGGACGACAGCCTCGCCGCTAATATAGACCGCGACGAGGAAGAGCTCTTCCTGGGCGAGATTACGCGGCTCTCCGCGGCCCTGCTCGACGACATCCATAATCAGGTGTCGGGTAGCCTCTCCCGATTGCGCGGGGATTTTGACGGCATCCAGGCCATTATCGCCGAGCTCGACGCCAAGCGCGCGGCTCCGCCAAGCTCGCGGTCCATGTGCTTCGATTCCATAGACTTCGACGGGCTGTCCAGCGCCTACCTTCAGGCCAAGGCCGAGGCCGCCAATAGAAGCGCGCGCATAGCCGCGGGCGTGCTCGACCTTGCCGAGCGCTTCAAGGCGGTCAACTCGATACTATCGCGCTTCCGGAACATCGTTACCGCATCCCGCATAGAGACCGCGCGCAATAAGGCGCTCTCCATCGTTTCCAATACCGTGGCGGGCATGATGGACCTTACCGAGAGGCTCGCCAAGGACATTAATGCCGCGGGCGAGGTAACGAGGGGCTTTTCCAAGGCCCTCACGGCGGGCGTCAGCGAGTACTTGGGCGACGCCGAGGATAGCCGGGAACTGCTCGAGCGCGAGCTGGCGCGGCTTAAAGGCGAATTCGGCCGCATGGAGAATTCGCGCATGCGGCTCTGCGACGCGGAGGCGGGCTTCGTGCCCTTCTCCGGCGAGTTCAACGCGGCCATAGGCGGCGCCCAGGGCGAGGCCCTGCGCATCGAGGGGCTCGCGCGGGAGCTGGACGCCATGCGCGGGGAACTTCAGCGCAGGGCGGACGCGTCGGGAAGCAGCGGACAGGAACTGTCCTCCGACTCTATCCACAACCATAGGCTCAAGGCCATAGTCGAGCGCTTCACTATCTTTAACCACAAGCAAGCGGCCTCTCAGATGACCGGTCTCGGCCAGGAGTATGATAGCGTCGGCGCCGAGAGCGGAGACGTGACGCTGTTTTAGGCGGGATGGTGTTTAAACTCAAGCTGAGCCACTTTAGCCAGGAAGTCTTTACCATACATCCGGGGGAGTATCACGTAAGCGGCGACGACATCATCATAGCCACGGTATTGGGCTCCTGCGTGGCCGTAGCCCTGTACGATACGCGCCTTTGCCTGGGCGGCCTTAATCATTTCATGCTGCCCGGCGGCCTGGACGACCCGGATATAGCGCATAGCAGGAACGCCAAATACGGCATGTTCGCCATCGAGCTGCTCTACAACGACATGCTCAAGGCCGGAGCCCGCAAGCAGGATATCGTGGCCAAGCTCTTCGGCGGCGCCTCGGTGCTCAATCTGCCCGGCGGCCCCACCAAGGTACCCACGGACAATATCGAGTTCGCCCAGAGCTATCTGGAACGCGAACGCATACCCGTCGTGGCCAGCGATTTAGGCGGCCTGCGGCCCCGTAAGGTGTTTTTCTTCGCGAGGAGCGGTAAGGTGCTGCTCAAGCGCTTCGGCGGCCAGGCGGTGCTTTTGCTCGAGCGGGAAGAAAACGCCTATCTGCGCGTCATAAAGCGGGAGCAGAGCGGCCCGGTAACCCTATTCGGCAAGCCTTAACAGCCGTCGCGCATGCGCTTTTCGTCGTCGCCGCAGGCGACGATAAAATCGCCTTGGGGCACGTACACGCGCGAATAGGGCGGCAGGGAGGCCGTAAGCCACACGTTGCCCCCTATGACGCAGCCTTTGCCTATGACCGTATCGCCGCCTAGAATGGTGGCGCCCGAATATATGGTTACGCCGTCCTCGATAGTCGGGTGGCGCTTCACGTCGCCCTTGTGCTTCTTTACGCTCAAGGCGCCTAAAGTCACGCCCTGGTATATCTTAACCCCTGAGCCTATGACGCTCGTCTCCCCTATGACCACGCCGGTGCCGTGGTCGATGAAAAAGCGCTCGGCTATGGACGCGCCCGGGTGTATATCGATGCCCGTCTTGCCGTGCACGTATTCGCTCATCATGCGGGGTATGAGGGGCACCTTGAGCTCCCAAAGCTTATGGGCGAAGCGGTGCACGGTAATGGCCTCGAGCCCGGGGTAGGAGAGTATCACCTCCTCGATGGACTTGGCCGCCGGGTCGCCGTCGAAAAAGGCCTGGACGTCAGTCATAAGTACGCGCCGTATCGCGGGCATCGACTCGAAGAAGCCCTGTACCGCCTCGCGCGCCTCGATGTGGCAGGCGGCGGGGCAGCCGGACTTGCCCTCTACCCGGTAGCGGTACTCAAGGCTCTTGGCGCATTCCTCTATGAGGGCCCCGGCGCTGCGGTGAGCCAGCTCGCCGATTACGTAAGGCATGGTGCTGTCGTCTATGCCGTCTTCCTGCCTGTAGCCGGGGAAAGCCAGGGTCTCCAGGTCGGCGACGATGGCGTGCACGGCCTCCTTGGAGGGGAGGTTTTTGCCGGCGCGATGGTTTATGCCGCCGTCAAGGTCGTAGGATGCTATGAGCGCCTCTATGACGCCGTTGAAACGTTCCATTTTAATAGCTTAGCTAAGAATTCACCTAAATGGAATGGCGTTAAGCCGAAGAAGCGCCGTATTTCGGGCAATGAGGCGTTAAAGCCGTCTATGCCCATGCGTATGGCGGCTTCGACTTTGTCGAATTGATACGCGGAAATATCGCCGTCCGATACGACGAGCACGCTGGCCAGGGACTCGGAAGCGGACTGTGCGGCGTTAGCCGCCACGTCGAAGGAACGCAGCAGTATGGACACGCCGCTCGCGAGCGTAGCCGGACTCTGCGGCGAGAAGGGGGACACGTCGGAGCCTAGGATACGCTTAAAGCCCCGGGCGCGGGCTACGGAACAGGGCAGATTGTTTACGATGCCGCCGTCGGCCAGGTATTCGTCGCCCAGCTCCACCGGGCTGAAGACGCCGGGCACGGACATGCTCGCGCGCAGCGCTATGGCCAGCGGCCCGCTGTCGAACACCCGCTCTTTGCCGCCGCAAAGATCGGTAGCCATGCAGGCGAAGGGTATGGCAAGGTCCTCGAAACGGCGGCCCTCAAGGATGCGCTCGAGCTCGGCGAGCACCTTGGAGCCTGAGTCCATGGCCCTGCCAGTCGCCAGCGCCCCCATGGCGGCTCCCGCGCGCAGGAGCCTGGAAAGGGCGAAGTCGGGTAGCCTGAAGGCGGGGTTCTCAAGGAAGCGCTTGATATCGAAGCTTCGCGCATAATCCGCTATGCGCTCGGCGCTCCAGCCGGCCGCGTAAAGCGCGCCAACGATGGCGCCCATTGAAGTGCCCGCTATGAAGGAGGGCGGGGGGCAGCGCAGGCGCTCCAATTCGCCCAGGAGCCCTATGTGGGCCAAGCCCCTGGCTCCGCCCCCCGACAGCACGAGCGCCCATTTCATGCCCCGGCCGCTCCGCTATCCGCGCCCAGGGCCGCGTCGTCCGGCTCGCCCTTCTTTACCCTGGCCATGACGGCGAAGGCGCTGAGCATGCAGAGGCTGGCGAACACGAAAATGCCGGTGTACTGGTACTCGGGAGCCGGCTTGAAAAGGTTGGTGATGTCGATGACGAGGCCTGTTGCTAAAGGAGCTAAAATGCTGGCGAGCTGCGAGAAAGTATAGTACAGGCCGGTAAAGATGCCTATGTTGCCGAAGGTGGACAGCTGCCACAGCATGGGGAAGGAGTTCGTTATGACGGAGCCCCAGAATACGCCGTACACGAGCATCATGCCCAGGAAGAGGTAGAAGGCCGCCGAGCCCCGTAGCCCCAGGGAGGGGCCGGCCGCGCTAAAGAGAGCGAATATGGCGGTTATGGCGACGAGGCCTACGAGCGAGCCGCGTATGATCTTCCTGCGGCCCAGCTTGTGGGCCAGGTAGCCCATGGGTATGGCCGCCAGCGCGTAGGATATGCCGGCTATGCCCATAGGCAGCGTCATTCTGCCCGAGCTCGCTCCCAGCGCGTCGCGGGCGTAAAGGCCTAAGAAGGGCTTAACGCCTTCATGGGCCATGAACCACAGGAAAATAGAGACGAGTATGTAGAAGGCGCTCCTGTCTTTCTGCGCGAATACCTGTTTGATGGAATCGATGACGGGCACGCGCTTTTCGGCCACTTCGCCGTCGTGATTCCGTTCCCGCACGAAGAGAAAGAGTATAATCACGGCTAGGATCACGAAGAGGCTGGCCAAGGGAAAGGGGAGGCGGTCCTTCGTCGCGCCTATGACGGGCAGCGTGATATCGATATCCATGAAGCGCGCGAGTACCAGGGTGCCCAGTATGGTGCCCAGGCCGCCCATGGTATTGATGACGCCGTTCGCCTCCGAGCGGTATTCGCCGGGTATGGTGTCGGGCATGAGGGCCACTACCGGGCCGCGCACGCCCGTCTTGAAGATGTTTAAGAAGAAGAGTATGGCTACGAGCGCGATTAAGGATGCCGCGGCCGCGTAGGGCACGAGACCGAAGAAAAAGGCGGCCGCGGGCAGCATGACCAGGATGAAGGGCATGCGCCTGCCTATGCGCGTGCGCGTCCTGTCGCTCCATACCGCCACGATGGATATGAGGAAGAGCTGTAGCACGTTGTCCAGGATCATGACGGTGGCAATGAGAAACTTGGAGTCTATATACTTCTCCAAAAAGGCCGGCACATAGGTGTCGTAGAGGGGGTCCATGAGGCCCATGGTGAAGAAGCCGAAGCCTATGAGGAAAGTCAGCCCCAGATAGTGCTTAAAGCCCTTTGCATCCTGCGTCATATCGTTACCTCCATGGCCCCGCGCGGCCTGATATGCATGATGGATGCGGCGCCTGCTCCCAGCGCGCCGTCCATGAAGTCCAGGTAGGCTTTTACCCTGCCCAGGGGCACGTAGGCCTGTATGGTGCCGGCGAAGCCTCCGCCGTGTATGCGCGCAGCCCCCTCGCCGCCCAGGAAACGCTGAGACAGGGCGAT
>JBGSKZ010000264.1:0-7567 GCA_041741035.1 Treponematales bacterium | reverse complement strand
GCCGCTTGAGTCGACCTCCGACAGGAGGGGCAGCGCCTTCGCCATGGTGGCCCCCGCCGCCGCTACTCCCGCGGCCGAGCGCTCGAGGGCCGCCAGCGTGGCCGACAGGAATTCCTGATGGGCGCGCACGGCCTCGCGCATGCTTTCCACGGTCTTCGTTAGGCCGTCGGTATAATCGCTATTCCGTTTCGATTGGGCGGCTATTGCCTGCGATACCTTGCGCAGCTCGCCCGAGCCCGCGTCGCTCTTGGCGGCGATGATGGCGGCGTTTATCGATATGGACGCTATGAAATCGTTGGACGCGCTTATGGCGGCCAGCACGTCGAGCATGGCGTCGACTTCCGATAGCACGGAGACGAGGCCCTTCGCCGTTACTGCCAGGGTTCCCATCATATCGCGGAGGCCATAGCCCACCGCCTGGGCCGCGTCCGCCGCCGTGGCGGCTTCCGCGGAGCTCTGGGCTATCTGGGCGCCCAGGCTCTGCCTGCCGGTTTGTACGCGCTCGGCGCCTTCGGAAAAGGCCGCGAAGAGCGCGTTAGCCCGCTCTATCGCCGGACGCTGGCCGTCTATGGAGCTCTCTATGGCGTTGGAGCGCTCTATGAGGGCCCGCGAGCCCTCGAGTACCTTGGCCGATTCGGCTTCAAGGGCGCTTATCGCCTCCGCGTAGCCGACGTCGGCGCTTGAATTCCCCTCGCCGCTGGCCGCCGTATCGCCGGTAGGCGCGGCTGACGCGCGCCTGCCCTCCGGCTCGATATAGAGCGCGTCCGGCATGATGGTCTCTTCGGCGCTCATATAGATGGCGTGAAGGCTCCGGCGGCTGGCGCAATACACCTGCTGGAAGAAGATGGGTATCATGAACGCATCCTCGGTAAAGTCGCGGAGTATGCGCACGAAGCGGGAGCGCCGCTCGTCCTGGTCCTTTATGCCGATAGTGGCGTCGAGCTCGCCGAATAAGGATGGGTTGTAATAGCCGAAATAATTGTCGCCGCCCTCGGGATTGATGAAGGGCTCGACGGCCGAGTAGAGGTCTATTTCCGGCAGGAAGCCTATGAAGATCAGGTCGTATACCTCGCGGTAGCTGGCTATGGGCTTGGATAGGGGGCAGAATTCCACCGTTGCCCGCAGGCCGAGGCGTTCGAAGGTCTTTAGCACGGCATCCCCGATGCGATCGAGCCCCGCGATCGTCGGGTATTCGCGTATGGCTACCTTGATGGGCTCCTGGCCGCCGCCGCGATGCTCGTCGACGAGCCGTTTAGCGCCCGCTAGGTCGTAGGGTATGAAGGGCTCGGCGCCGATATCCAGAAGGGACGACGGTATCACGCAGTCGGCGCGTTCGCCGGCGCCCGCCAGGATATCGCGTATGATGCCTTCCTTATCGAGGGCCATGGACAGGGCCCGCCTGAGCTCCGGCGAGCCCGATAGCGCCGATTTCCTGGTAAAGTTGACGACGAGGCCGTAGCAGTAGCGCGACATGTAGGGAGTGAAGGAGCCTTGAAAGCCGCGCTCTTCCAAGCTTCGCTTGCCCGCCGCGGTCAGATTGTACATAAGGTCGACGCCGCCCGAGAGCAGTTCGTTCATAGGCTCGGCGTCGGTCCTCCGTATGCGTATCTCGTCTATGAAGGGCCGCCCGTTGACGAAGCGCGGGTTGGCGACGAGGCGGTCGACCGAGGGATCCGGATCGGAAGCCTGCAGGAAGGGGCCTGCCGATATGAGCTCCTCCCGTTCTATGGGCCTGGTCGCGTAAGCGGCATCGGCTTTGATGACGGCGGAATAGCCCAAGGCCAGGAGGCTCAGGAAGGAGTTGTTGGAAGCGCGCAGGCAGAAGCGCACGGTATGGTCGTCGGGCGCCTGTATGCCGGCCAGCTCGGCGGCGATGCCGGTGCGGTACTCGTCGGCCCCTTCTATGACCGAAAAGAGCTGGGCATAGGGCGAGCCGAGGGCGGGATTCAAGAGGCGCTCGAAAGAGAACTTCACGTCGCGGCTCGTTATGGGGCTGCCGTCGTGGAACTGCGCGTCGCGCTTCAGGGCGAATTCCCAAGTGCGCCCGTCGGGATGCAGGAACCAGGTTTCCGCCAGGTAGGGCACGATCTTCTTCTCGCTGGAGTAGCGAAGGAGCCGTATGCAGGTGAAGCTGGTATAGTGTATCTCCCGTATCATGCGGGTGAGGGCGGGGTCGTAGCGTTCCAGCGCTATCTCGTTTATGCGGAGGACTTTGCGTTCTTCTTGGCCGCTATCCCGCCCCGCCAGGCGCCGGCCGAGATCGATAAGGGCGGGCGTAGCGCCGGCTAGGCGGCCTATAGCCTGCTTTTGACCGTCCATCAAGGCGCTCAGCCGGGCCGCGCCGTCGCGGGACCGGCTTATGGCGTCCCGTATAGTGCTCAGCGCCGCGTCTATGGTGCGCCCTCCCTCGGCCAGGGTCGAGCTTTCCCCGAGCATGGCCGCGGCGCCTTCGGCGGCGGAGCGTACGCTGGCCGTGATGAGGTCCAGGCGGCTGAAGGCCTCGTCTATGGACGCGAGGGCCCGGCGCGTACTGGCTATGCTGCCGTCCATGCCGGCCATGATCAGGCCCATGCGGTCGCCTACGAGCGAAGCGGAGCGTACGACGAGGGGCACCCGTTCCGCCATGGCGTTGGATAGCTTGGAAATTTCGCTGGCGATGACCTTGAAGCCCTTCACGCGATCACCGGCCTTGCTGGCGCTTACGGAGGCGTTTATGGCGATCAGGCGATTCTCGTCGGCTATCTCCGCTATGCGGTTCGCGCCTTCGCGTACCTGCGCGCCGAACTCGCTTATATCGCGCATGCCGGCGCTACGCTCTTCCAGGCCGGCGATCTGCTCCTTTACTCCGGACACGAGCGCCGCCAGGCCCTCCCGGCCGGCTTCCACCAATCCGTCCACGGCGCTCAGGGCCCGCTCTATATCGTGAATGCCCCCGGCTATGGCCTCGATGCCCTGGGGCAAGTCCGAGGCCAGCGCCGCGCAGGTATCCGCCAGGCCTGCCTCCGCGCCGAGAGCCTCCGCTATAGAGCCGAGTTCCTTGCTGAAGCGCTCATGCACCCGCGATACCCTGGCCAGGGCCGCCTCGAATTTTTCCGCGGCTATGAGCGGATACTCGGCAGCGGCGGTAGCTTCTCTTATATTTGCAGGGGCCGCGGCAGCCCGCGTAGTCGGTTTCATATGCGTACTCTACTATGTACGGGGGCTAAGCACAAGAATGGAAAAGCCGGGGATCGAGCTCCAGTAAATCGATATCTGCTTCCCCGAAGCTTATGTCCGCGTATACGAGTACACCTTCCTTAGCGGCGGCGCCCGCCCGCTCACGCTATGGGAAGTGGCATGCATTCAATAGACATAAGCTTCGGGGAACTAGTAAAAAGTTAATAAACTCTTGCGAAGCGATTCGATAAAAACTAGACTTCATGCCATGAATAAATTGTATATCGTGTGCGTGGACGACGAGGCCATCATCACGGAAAGCCTTAAGCGCGAATTGCGCAACGAATTGCCTCAGCTGGGCGTGGAAGCCGCGTACTCGGGCGAAGCCGCGCTCAAGCTCCTCGCGGAGATAAGCGAGGACGGCGGCGAGCCCGCGGTGCTTATCAGCGACGAGCGCATGCCGGGCATGAAGGGCCATATGCTGCTGCGCGAGGCCAGGCTTAGCTATCCGCGCATGTACGGAATACTCCTCACCGGCTACGCCGACGTGGAGGCTATAGCCCAGGCGGTGAACGAGGCGGGCCTGTTCCGCTACGTCCATAAGCCCTGGGAACGGCGTGACCTCATGATGGCCGTGAGGCGGGCGGCCGAGCTCTATGAGCGCGAGCGCGAGTTGGACGACCTGCGCCGCAAGCTAGAGCAGCTCAATAGCGCGCTCATAGCCGCCCTGGACTATTCCTCCTGCGAGGGCGAGCCGGAAAGCTTTTGCCATGTGCATCGCGTGGCCTGCTACGCGGCCCTGCTGGGTAGGAAGCTCGGGCTTTCTGAGGCGGAATTGCGCAAACTCTATCTCTATGCGCCTCTCCATGACATAGGGAAATCGGGTATACCCCACGATATACTGGCAAAGCCCGGGCGCTTAAGCGCCGAGGAATTCGGTCAGGTAAAAAAGCATGTGGAAATAGGGACGCGGCTACTAAAGACTATTGACGCCGATCCCATGGCCCTTGACCTGATACTCTACCACCATGAGCGTTGGGACGGCGCGGGCTATCTTGCCGAGGTAAGCGGCGACCGCATACCCTTGGCGGCCCGCATCACGGCGCTAGCCGACGTGCTTGACGCCATGCTGTCCAAGCGGGCTTATGGAGAGGCGCAGTCCTTTGACCAGGTAGCCGCCCTCATAGAGGCGGACGCGGGCAGCCGCTTCGATCCCGCCGTGGTGGCCGCCTTCGTCGCCGATAAGGAACAGTTCCGCAGGCTTAGCGCCGGCGACATGAGCGCGAGCTGCATAGAGTTCAGGGGCCTTACATGAATAGAGCGCTGACGCGCGCCGCCCTGGCCTTGGCTACGCTCCTTGCCTTAGCCCCCCCGCCGGTCCCGGCCCAGGAAGCGCCCGCGGCGCCGGGCGAAGCAGCCATTGACGCTAAGGCTGAGCAATTCCTGTCCAGCATACTCCGCAGCGCGCCGAGCGGCATAGGCGTGGTGGAGAATCGCGTTATCGTCAGGGTGAACGACTACATTACCGAGCTTACCGGCTATAGCCGCGAGGAGCTCCTTGGGCAAAGCGCGCGCATGCTCTATCCTTCCGACGCCGAATACGAATTCGTGGGCCAGGAAAAATACCGTCAAATCGCCGAGAAGGGCACAGGCTCGGTCGAGACCCTTTGGCGGCGCAAAGACGGTACCCTGCTGAACGTGATACTCTCATCGACTCCGCTCGACCAGGCAAATCTCGATATCGGGGTGGTCTTTACCGTGCTCGATATTACCGAACGCCGCAAAACCGCGGCGGCGCTCGAAAGCCGTACCCGCCTATTCATCGTCGGCATGATTGCTTTCCTTATTTTGCAGCTCGGCCTTATCGCTGTATTGATCAAGCTGCTCGGCGATCGGAAACGCATGGTGAGCGACCTTAAGAAGAAGACCGACGAGCTGGAAGGCTATTTTAGCCTCGCGCTTGATCTGCTCTGCATAGCGGACACCAATGGAAATTTCTTGCGCGTCAATAAGGAATGGGAGTCCGTCCTTGGCTATACGGCGGGCGAGCTTGAACGCAAGAGCTTTATGGAATTCGTGCATCCCGACGATGAGGCCTCGACTCAAGCTGCCATTTCGCGCTTGAACGGGCAGGAGGCGGTTATAGGCTTTATCAACCGCTATCGCTGCAAGGACGGCGGCTACCGCTATTTAGAATGGAGATCTGCCCCGCGGAACTCTTTGATCTACGCGGTAGCGCGGGACGTTACCGAGCGCATTCGCACGGAAGAGCTGCTCAAGAGCAGCGAGGAACGCTTTGAATTGGCCATGCTCGCGGTGAATGAGGGTATTTGGGATTGGAACGTTCGGGATAATAAGGTCTACTTCGATAGGCGCTATTATACGCTCGCTGGCTATGAACCCAATGAATTCCCTCCCCTGGTCGACGAGTGGCTCGCGCGCATCCATCCCGATGACCGGGAGCGCTGCCAGGCGGCCGTCGACGCCCATTTTAAGCGGGAGACCGAGGTATTTGACATCGATTTCCGCTTCCTAAAGAAAGACGGGGGCTGGATATGGCTACGCGGCCGCGGCCGGGTCGTCAGCCGCGACGGGCAGGGACAGGTGCTGAGGATGGTGGGTACGCACACCGATATCACCCTGCAGAAAAACGCCGAGGAGCAATACCGTTCCTTGAACGAGAGCTTGGAAGAGCGGATAGCCTCGCGTACGCGCGAGCTGAACGGGCTAAACGCTAGCCTGAGCAAGGCCAATGAAGACTTGAGTTCGGCCTTGCGCAATCTTCATGAAACGCAATCGACCTTGGTGGAGTCGGAAAAGCTGGCCGCCTTAGGGCAGCTCATCGCCGGCATAGCCCATGAGCTTAATACCCCGCTTGGCGCTATCGTGTCGTCCAATCAATCGCTCGCGCAGATACTGAGCATGCAATTGGCTTCCGTGGCGGAATCCCTTTACCTCTTCTCCCCGGAGATCAGGGCCTGGTTTGGCAAGGCGCTGGACCGGAGCCTGGCCAGAAACGCCACGCTCGAGGAATCCGGTTCTTCGCACAGAAAGCGAAAACTGCTCGCAGCCGCGCTCAGCGCCTGTGGCATGAGCCTGAGCGATCCTAGCCTCGACGCTATAGTAGAACTGCAGCTGCAGGATGATCCGGATATCATGACGCTAATCAAGGATTGCCCGGAATTCGAGCGGGCGCTGGCGGCCCTCAATACCCTGGCCTCGATCAAGTACATATCCGACGTGATAGCGCTGGCCGCGGATAAGTCGGCGAACGTGGTATCCGCGCTGCTTTATTATATACGCCAGGATGGCGATGAGCAGAGGGTAAGCATCGATCTGGCCAAGGAAATGGACAGCCTCCTCCTGCTGTATACGAATAAGATAAAATTCGGCATTAAGCTCGAGCGGCACTTTGAGCATGGGGTCACGGTCATGGGCGACCGGAACAAGCTCAACCAGGTGTGGCTCAACCTTATCCAGAACGCGCTGCAGGCCATGGATTTCCGTGGGGAGCTTACTTTGCGCATCGCGCGCGAAGGGGAATCGGTAAAGGTATCGGTGGCGGATTCCGGTCCTGGCATAGCAGAGCATATACAAGGCCGCGTCTTTGAGCCGTTTTTTACGACTAAGAAGCATGGGGAGGGAACGGGCCTCGGCCTCGACCTCTGCAGGAAGATAGTCGAGAAACACGGCGGCGCCATAGCGTTCGAGTCGAGGCCGGGCTACACCGTTTTCACTGTGAGCCTGCCGGTGGCAGGGCAGGGCGCTTAAGCGGCTTTCCGCAGTATCCACGAGAGCGTTGTATAAGTTCCTCGAGCTTAGTTCCTCGAAGCTTGTGTATCGGCTCTGGACGCGGCTATGGATAGCGTGAGCAGGGCAGAGGCTCCGCTACCGAGAGCGTAGCGGCGAATGTAGCCATAAGCTTCGGGGAACTAGATAGTATGTAAAGCACCCTTGACAATTCCATTCTTCTCCCTTATCGTATGTAAAGCTTGCTTTACTAACGGCGCGAACGCAGCCGAGGGCTCTCATGGAGGATAGCGCGCTGGCGCTGGCGCCGTTGCCGCAGCCTAAAATAAGGAGGTTGGCTTGCGTAATATCGTTAAGGAGCTTCGAGCCAAGCGGGGCTGGACCCAGGAGGAGCTTGCCGGGCGCCTCGCGGTATCGAGGCAGACGATTATTTCCATTGAGGGCGGACGCTACGATCCCTCCCTTACCCTGGCGCTAAAGCTGGCTTTATTGCTGGAGCGGCCAGTGGAGGAACTTTTCTTTTTACCGGAGGACTGACATGATCTTTATGAAGAAACTCACGAGGCGCTGGTATATAGGCATGAATCTAGTCCTTGCCGCGCTCTTCGCGAACGTGCTGCTCTTCGGGGGCTACCTGGAAATGGGCGAGGCCTTCACGGCA
>JBGSKZ010000263.1:0-1289 GCA_041741035.1 Treponematales bacterium | reverse complement strand
GCAGCTGCAGGATGATCCGGATATCATGACGCTAATCAAGGATTGCCCGGAATTCGAGCGGGCGCTGGCGGCCCTTAATACCCTAGCCTCGATCAAGTACATATCGGACGTGATAGCGCTGGCCGCGGATAAGTCGGCGAACGTGGTATCCGCGCTGCTTTATTATATACGTCAGGATGGCGATGAGCAGAGGGTAAGCATCGATCTGGCCAAGGAATTGGACAGCCTACTCCTGCTGTATACGAATAAGATAAAATACGGCATTAAGCTCGAGCGGCACTTTGAGCCTGGGGTCACGGTCATGGGCGACCGGAACAAGCTCAATCAAGTGTGGCTCAACCTTATCCAGAACGCGCTGCAGGCCATGGATTTCCGTGGGGAGCTAACTTTGCGCATCGCGCGCGAAGGGGAATCGGTAAAGGTATCGGTGGCGGATTCCGGTCCTGGCATAGCCGAGCATATACAAGGCCGCGTCTTTGAGCCGTTTTTTACGACTAAGAAGCATGGGGAGGGAACGGGCCTCGGCCTCGACCTCTGCAGGAAGATAGTCGAGAAACACGGCGGCGCCATAGCGTTCGAGTCGATGCCGGGCCATACCGTTTTCACGGTGAGCCTGCCGGCGGCAGGGCTGGGCGCTTAAGCGGCTTTCCGCAGTATCCATGAGAGCGTTGTAGCACTTCCTCGAGCTTAGTTCCTCGAAGCTTGTGTCTCGGCTCTGGACGCGGCAATGGATAGCGTGAGCAGGGCAGAGGCTCCGCTACCGAGAGCGAAGCGGCGAATGTAGCCATAAGCTTCGGGGGAACTAGATAGTATGTAAAGCACCCTTGACAATTCCATCGTTTTCCCCGTATTGTATGTAAAGCATACTTTACTATCGGTGCGGGCGCAGCCGAGGACTCTCATGGAGGAAAGCGCGCTGGCGATGGCGCATGCCGCCGTTGCCGCAGCCTGAAAAAAGGGGGACGGCTTGCGAAATATCGTTAAGGAGCTTCGAGCCTCGCGGGGCTGGACCCAGGAGGAGCTTGCCGGGCGCCTCGCGGTGTCGAGGCAGACGATTATATCCATTGAGGGCGGACGCTACGATCCCTCCCTTACCCTGGCGTTAAAGCTGGCTTTATTGCTGGAGCGGCCAGTGGAGGAACTTTTCATTTTACCGGAGGACTGACATGATCTTTATGAAGAAACTCACGAGGCGCTGGTATATAGGCATGAATCTAGTCCTTGCCGCGCTCTTCGCGAACGTGCTGCTCTTCGGGGGCTACCTGGAAATGGGCGAGGCCTTCACGGCA
>JBGSKZ010000262.1:0-1642 GCA_041741035.1 Treponematales bacterium | reverse complement strand
CATGCGCGACTCGCTCGCCACGACCGCCCAGTATACCCTGCACGCCTCCGCGCCGGCCGAGCGCCTGCAGGCCCTGCGCGCCCGCATGAAAGCGGCCCCCGCGGCCCTGGGCATGAACGGGGTAACCGTAGGCGACATCGTCCTCTACCTGGTGTCCCGCGTGCTTAAGGGCTACCCCAACTGCAACGCCCTTAAGCTGGGCGACACGCTGCGGAGCTATACGCGGGTGCATCTGGGCCTGGCCGTCGATACCCCGCGCGGGCTCATGGTTCCGGTCATACGCAACGCGGACCTTTTGTCGCTCAGCGAAATTTCGGCGGAGGCTAAGCGCCTGGCCGCGGCCTGCGTCGAGGGCAAGGCCCAGCCCGACGAGCTATCGGGCTCCACCTTTACGGTATCCAACTTAGGCTCCCTCGGCGTCGATTACTTTACCCCCGTCATCAACGCGCCTGAAGTATGCGTGCTCGGCGTAGGAGCCATCCTGCCTAAGGCCATAGTGAAGGCCGACGGATCCTACGAACTGGCGCCGGCCATAGGCCTGTCGCTGAGTTCCGACCATCAGGTGGTGGACGGCGCCCCCGCCGCCCGCTTCCTTAAAGATCTCTGCGCAGCCATGGCGGACGCGGACCTGTGGATAAGTAAATGACCGGGGACTATAGCGCCCCGTTTGCCAGCCTGTATGGAGGATGCTATGCATGACGTGCTGATCATAGGCGGAGGCCCAGCGGGCTATCGCGCCGCCGAGCATTTAGGCGCCCGCGGCCGCTCGGTACTGCTCGTGGAGCGGGGCTATTTAGGCGGCACCTGCCTGAACGTGGGCTGCGTGCCCACCAAAACCCTGCTTAACTCGGCCAAGCTCTATGCCCATGCCCTTGAAGGCGAGCGCTTCGGCATACGCGCGGAGAAGCTAAGCTTCGACTGGGGCCGCATGATGGCCTGGAAACAGGAAGTAGTAGAGAAGCTCCGCGCCGGCATAGCCGGCGAGATGAAGAAAGCCAAGGTTACGGTCATAGCCGGAGAGGCCGTAATAGAAGGGCCGGGCAAGGTGCGCGTAAGCGAGGCAGGCTCTCCTTCCCGCATAGAGGAGTGCAGGGCCATACTCGTAGCCGCCGGCTCATCCCCCTTCGCCCCGCCCATACCGGGTCTCAAAGGCAACCCCAAAGTGCTCGACTCCACCGGCATACTCGAGCTTAAGGACTTTCCCAAGCGCCTCTGCGTCATAGGGGGCGGGGTCATAGGCGTGGAATTCGCCAGCCTCTTTTCCAGCCTGGGCTGCGAAGTGTCCGTCGTGGAGATGATGGACGAGATCGTGCCCTTCATGGACGCGGAGCAGGCTCCCGTACTCCGCCGCGCCCTCAATAAAATCCAGTGGAAGCTGGGCTGCACGGTCCTTTCTATAGAAGGCTCTACGGTGCGCTACCGCGACAAGGAAGGCGCCGAGGCCTCGATCGAGGCCGACCTGGTGCTGGCAGCCATAGGCCGCAGGCCCAACGTGGAAGGCTGGGGAGCGGAAGCCCTAAGCATAGACCGCTCGCCCAAGGGCGTCGTCACCGACGACCGCATGCGCGCTAGCGCCCCCGGCGTATGGGCTGCGGGAGACATAACGGGACGCAGCCTCCTGGCGCACTCGGCCTACCGCATG
>JBGSKZ010000261.1:0-10108 GCA_041741035.1 Treponematales bacterium | reverse complement strand
CCCGCCCCAGCTTGTACATGGTGTCCGCCAGGTAGCGGTGTATCTCGCCCTGCGATACCGGCTCGTCTATGTCGTCGCGTCGGCAGCGCATCTGGCAATGGAAGTGGCATATCCTGCCCACGGAGCCCGGCAGTGGATTGTCCCTGAGGGTAAGCTCGAAGGCGTCCTCTATGCGATCCTCGGCTAAGAGGGCTATATAGCCTGGTATGTTCATATGCAGGGGGCAGGAGTTTTCGCAAAGAGCCGAGAAGAGGTCCTCGCATACGCCGGCCTTGCAGCGCTTATCCAGGATGTGCTCCTCATACTCGTCCCTGAAATACTTGAGCGTGGTGAGTATGGGGTTGGCGGCCGTCTGGCCCAGGCCGCAGAGGGCGCTGTCCTTAACCGTTCGCGCGAGGCGCTCTAGCTCGTCGAGAGCCGATAGTTCGGCCCGTCCCTTGGTAATGTCGGTGAGTATCCTGAGCATCTGGGCAAGGCCCTCTCGGCAGGGCGCGCATTTGCCGCAGGATTCGGCGGAGGTGAAGCTTATGAA
Organism: Treponematales bacterium; assembly: GCA_041741035.1. Lineage (GTDB taxonomy): Bacteria > Spirochaetota > Spirochaetia > Treponematales > UBA12059 > UBA5200. The sequence goes on along the minus strand of JBGSKZ010000261.1, from coordinate 9,576 downwards.
ATAGCGCGCCACGTCCACCATGCAATTGTCCTGGTCCATGACCACCATGCCGCCGGAGCCCATGATGGCGCCCATGGCGGCCAGGCTCTCGTAGTCCACGGACGCGCTAAAATCCGCGGCGGCTATGCAGCCGCCCGAGGGGCCTCCCGATTGCACGGCGCGCACGGTCTTGCGCGGGCCGGCCCCGCCGCCCATGCCGTATATCATGTCGGACAGGGGGGTGCCCAGGGACAGTTCCACGAGGCCGGTATTGCGCGCCTTGCCTACCAGGCTGAACACCTTGGTGCCCGGGCTCTTGGCCGTGCCGAAGGCCGCGTAGTACTTGGAGCCGCGCGCCACGATGACGGGCACGTTGCACCAGGTCTCCACGTTATTGATATTCGTCGGCAGGCCCCGGTAGCCTTTTTGGGCGGGGAAGGGAGGGCGGGGGTTGGGCCTGCCCGAGCGGCCTTCCGCGCTGGCTATGAGGGCGGTTTCCTCGCCGCACACGAAGGCGCCGGCGCCTTTGACGATGTCCAGGTGGAAGGAGAAATCGGAACCTAGGATGCGGTCGCCCAGGAGCCCCGCGGCCTCGGCGTCGGCTATGGCCTTGGCCAGGCGCTCCACGGCCAGCGGATACTCGGCGCGAACGTACACGAAGCCCTGGCTGGCGCCCATGGCGTAAGCGCCGAGGACCATGCCCTCGACCAGCATGTGGGGGTCGCTCTCTATTTCGTTGCGGTTCATGTACGCCCCGGGGTCGCCCTCGTCGGCGTTGCAAATAATGTATTTGGTCTCGCCCGGATTGGCGCGCATAAGCTTCCATTTGACGCCGGTGGGGAAGCCCGCGCCGCCGCGGCCGCGCAGGCCAGCCTGGGTAACCGCCTCTATGACGTCTTCCGGGCTCATGCCGGACAGCGCCTTCTCCAAGGCCGTATAGCCGCCCACGGCGAGGTATTCAGGCAGGCTCTCGGGATCGATGAGGCCGGCGTCGCGGAGCACGAGCTTGGTCTGGCCCTTGAAGAAGGGAAGCTCGTTCCATTCGGGCAGCTGATCCCAGGCCTCGCCGAAGCTCAGCGCGGAGGTATGGAAATCCCAGCGGCTAATCTTCGCGTCAGCGCCCTTGGCCAGGCTATCCCAGCCGGCCTCGCCGGACATGAGGGCTATGAGCTTGTCCGCGTGCGCGGCGTGCTCGTCGAAATACAGCAGTATGGGCTTGCCGGGCAGATAGGCCATAAGGAGGGGCTCGGCGGCGCAATAGCCGAAGCAACCCGCTTTTTTTACCGCTATGCGCGTGCCCGCCGCCTTCTTCCGCAGCGCTTCAAAGAGGGCGTCGGCGCCGTTGCCTATGCCGCAGGTGCCCATGCCTACCGACAGGGTAGGGCTTTGGGGCTTCACGGACGCGAGTCCCCGTTCCCGTAGCGATTTGAGGGTGTCGCCGTTCATTTTTTCCCTCCCTTAGCGCTTGCCTCTATGGCGCTCTTCAACGCGGAACTGGTCATGCGCGAATAGATGACGCCGTCTATGGCCACGACGGGGGCGAGCGCGCACTGGCCGAAACAGGCTACCGTGCGTACCGTGAAGCGCTTGTCTTCCGTGGTGAAGGACGCTTCCTCGTCCTCGCGGTAGTCGCTCGCGCCTAGCAGGCTCAAGGCTTCCTGCAGGAGCCCCAGAGATCCCCGGGTGTGGCAGGCCGTGCCGCGGCATACGACGATGACATGGTCGCCCTGGGGCGTAAGATTGTAATAGGAATAGAAGGTGGCTACCGAGTATATGCGGGAGAGGGGCTCGCCCATGGCTTGCCCTATAAGGCACAGCGTGTTTTCGCTCAGGTAGTGGTGAGGGTCGACGCGCTGGCATTCTTCCAGCACGGCGAGGAGCGCTCCCGGTTTGCCTCTGTGGCGGGCGGCTATAGCCTCCACGGCCCTGAGGAGCTCTTCTTCCGCCGGGGCGCAGCGCGCGCCGGTAACGGACAGACCTTGGCCGGCGCTTGAGCCGGTAAATTTCGCAGTGCCCATAAACCCTCCCGCGTATGCCCGCAGGATGTACTCCGCCTGATGTATAGCTGTTGCCTTACTAAGCTGCCGGGGCTAATTATCCTTGATGATATAGCAAAATGAAATTTAAGCAAGCAAAAATTATAGATAAAATACAATAAATAAAATGAACATTATATAGTTGAAAAACTATAGTGGAGCAATCTATAATGTTTGCTTCTTTTACGATACCGGCATACAATTCAGCCCATGATAGAGGCTGAGCAGGCGCTTGACCCCATGCCCAAGTCTCCCCTGGTGCGCAGGGCCATGGCGAGGGTAGCCGACGTATTCGACAGGCTAGGCGCCTATTCCTACCTTACCGCGATGGATAGGAGCGAGTTCGGCTACTATCGCGCGCTGTATGAGGACGCGTTGCTGTCCATAGACGGCCGTATTGAACGCGGAACCCTTCTGCCCGCCGATCTGCGCGATTTTCCACAGCTGCTGCGCTTCAAGGACTACGCGATAGACGCCGCCTTGTTCATCGGTTCCTTCGACCCCTTCCAGATGACCCACTTGGCCATGGCCCTGCGTTATTTGTCTTCAGATCTGGCCTGCGCGCCGGTCGTTTTCGTCATACCGGAAGGGCATAACAACCCCAGTAAGCCCCTTAAAAGCGATTACGCCTACCGGCGCGACCTCGTAGGCATGCAATTGGAGGGCGTTTTCGATCCCTTCATCGTGCCTCTCGACCTGGGCGAGGGCGCAGATACCATAGAGATAGTGCGGCGCTTCATCGCGCTGTTTCCAGGCTCCACCCTGCGCGTCAGCCATATCCTGGGTTCGGACGTGCTTCCCTACGCCGCCGCGCTGCTGCCTGAAGACCTCGTCGCGTGGAAGGCCCAGGCTCTGCAGAGCGGCGTCGATTTTTCCTACCGCGCCTTCGTCATTCAAAGGCCGGACACGCCGGATCCAAGGCCTATAATAGAGCTGGTGCGCTCCATGGGCTTGGCCATAGATCTGGATGAGCGCGGCATAGCCACGCCTTCGAGCACCGACTTTCGGGAAAACAGGGCTTTTTCCATAGCCTTTCCCACGGAATCTATCGTGCGCCACATGGAAATACTCTTTAGGCTGAACCTTAACAAACCATGGCGGCCGGCCGGGGATTAAGGGCGGGGCGCGGGGAAGACGCGCTGAATCAAGCGTATTTCTTCGCTTCGGTGTTTACCGAGCCGGCATTTTCAGGTATCGTACTGCCGACGGTGGAGCTATAAACGCGAGAGGAGCTGCGATCGACATGAGGTTCGTATTCTTCGGAGCCCCCGGAGCCGGCAAAGGCACCATGGCCATGGAAGCAGCCAAGGAATTCGGCTTGCCCCATATATCGTCGGGAGAGCTGTTCCGGGCCGCCATACGCGAAGGCTCCCCGCTCGGGCTTAAGGTTAAGGACCTGATAGGCAGGGGTTCCCTCGTGCCCGACGACCTTACCATAGAGCTTATCCACGAGCGGCTCGCGCGGCCCGACGCGGAGCGCGGCTGGCTCCTCGACGGCTTTCCCCGCACCATACCTCAGGCCCAGTCGCTGGCAAGGGTCGATCCCGAAGACTGCGTCCTCGACCTGGAAGTGCTCGACGAGAATATCATCGAGCGCCTGTCCGGCCGCCGTATGTGCAAGCAATGCGGCAGAAGCTACCATGTCGTGCTTAACCCGCCCAAAAAACCCGAGTACTGCGACCAGTGCGGCACGAAGCTCTATCTGCGCGACGACGACAATATAACTTCCATTAAGCTAAGACTCGATAATTATCACTCGCTTACGGCTCCCCTCAAGGATTTCTACGCCGAGCGTGGTACCTTAGTTCCCATAGACGCCAACGCCCCAGCCGCCCAGGTATGGCGGCGGCTTAAAAGCCTTATGGCGGACCTGATAGCCAAAGGCCCTACGCGGCAACTTTAATATCCGGAAGGATGTAATGATATGAAACTTCTCCGACGCTCATTCATCGTCATAGCCGCGGCCGCGCTGGTTGCGGCCTTTTCTTGCGCCAAGGCGCCGCAGGCGGCGGCCCCCGACCCCACGGTGGTCGTGGCGCATAGCGCGGGGATAGTATCCCGCGGGGCCGACATAAGCGTGGTGCTGGCCAACGGCCGGGACGCGGGCGGCTTGGCCGACGCCCAGCCCTTCAGCTTCAGTCCCCCCGTCAAGGGCAGGACGAGCTGGAGCGAGGACGGCTCGCGCGCCAGCTTCAAGCCCGAAGAGCCTCTGAAGGCCGGGCAAAGCTACAGGGTGCGCTTCGACTTCGCCGCCATAGGCGAGGAAAGCAACGGCTGGTTCAGTTTTGATATCATGGCGGCGCGGCCGAGCATAAGCGTCGTTCCCGGCGGCCTGTACGCGGCCTGGGACGGCAGCCTGGCCCTGGACGGACTCGTGCGCGCCGAGGATATAGCCGTCGCTGCCGATGTCGAGCGCCTGGTAAGCGCGAACCTGCAGGGCAAGGCCCTGCCCCTGTCCTGGAGCCACGAAGGCCAGGGCATACACCGCTTCACGGTTAAGGACCTGCCCCGCGGCCAGGAGGCGGCGGAGCTGCTTTTGAGCTGGAACGCGGCCCCGGCAGGCGCCCTGGGCAAGGGCTCGGAGCGCTTCAGGATACCGGCCGAAGGCTCCTTCGAGCTCTTGTCCGTACGCGGCCCCCAGCCGGGCGAACCGAGCTGCCTGACCGTGTCCTTTAGCCAGGCCCTTGACCGCTCGCAGGACCTGCGCGGCCTTATACGCGCCGACGGCGCCGGAGAGCTGCGCTACGAGACCGAGGGCGGCGTGGTGCGCATGTACGCGTCGCTGCGCTGGCCGGACGAAGTTGGCGTGCAAGTGGAAAAAGGACTGCGCAGCGAGCTGCACGGAGCCCTGGCCGTGCCGGTTCAGGCGCGGGTGAGCCTCAATTGGGAAAAGCCCGAGGTTCGCTTCCCCGCCGGCGGCGTCATCGTACCCTCGACGCAGGGCACGAAGGTGATACTGGAGTCTAAGAATCTGGGCAAGGTGTACGTCGAGGCTCTGCGGGTATACGGCGATAACATGCTCCAATTCCTGCAGGTGAACGAACTGAACGGCACGAGCGAGCTCAAGCGCGTGGGCGAGGTGGTATGGAGCGCCGAGCTGGACCTGTCCTGGACCGAGGACAAGAAAAACCAGTGGACGCCCTATGCCCTCGACCTCTCGCCACTCCTGGCCAAGCACAGCGACGGGCTCTTCCAGCTCCGGGTAGCCTTCAGCCGGGAGCATATACGCTACGTGTGCGCGAACGACCATGGCGATACCAGCGATTGGGTATTCCCGCCCGCTACGGTCGTGGACCGCGATTCGGGAGATGAGTCCTACTGGGATTATTACGACGAGTATTTCGATTGGGACGAGTATTACCGCTACCGCGAGGACCCCTGTCACCCAGCCTTCTACGCGCTGCGCTACGGGCGCGACCGCACGGCGCGGAGGAACGTGCTCGTGTCGGACGTGGGCATCATGGCCAAGCAGGACAGCGACGGCGCCTGGAGGGTGGCGGCTACCGACCTTAAGTCGGCGCGCCCGCTGCCGGGAGCCAGCGTCAAGATCTATAACTACGCCCTCCGTGAGCTGGCTGGCGCGGTCGCCGACAAGGATGGCCTGGCCACCCTCAAGCCGCAGGCGGGGTCGGGCAGCGGGCCTACCTTCATGGTGGTGGAGGCGGCCAAGGCCAGTTCAGGCAGGGAGCGCGGCTATTTGAAGCTCCTGCCCTCGCAGCAGCTGGCGGTGAGCCATTTCGATATAGGCGGGGAAAAAGCCGAGACCGGCGTCAAGGGCTTCATCTATGGCGAGCGGGGCGTGTGGAGGCCGGGCGACGACATGCACCTGGTATTCGTGCTCTACGACCGGCTCAAGACCCTGCCCGCCGACCATCCCGTGTCTTTCGAGCTCCTTAACCCCCTAGGGCAGGTCGTGCGGCAGGCGAGCTACACGAAGTCCGTCGGGGGCTTCTACTATATACAGACCGGCACCGACGCGAGCGCTCCCACGGGCAACTGGAGCGCCAGGGTGCGCGTGGGCGGCAAGACCTTTACCAAGGTCCTGAAAGTGGAAATGGTCATGCCCAACAGGCTCAAGCTTGCGCTCGACTACGGCGACAAGCCCTACCTGTCGGCGAGCCTCGACGCCATGGGCTTGAGCGCCGCCTGGCTGCACGGAGCGCCCGCGCCCGACCTCAAGGCGGACGTGTCCATGGTGCTGTCGGCCTCGGCTAAGGCGCCGGGCAATTATCCCGGCTACGCCTTCCTGGATCCCATGCGCAGCGTGCAGAGCGAGCGCTCCGTGCTCTTCGACGGCTATCTAGACGGGCAGGGCAAGGCTCGCTTCCCGGTCTACCTTTCGCCCGAATACGACGCGCCCGGCCCCTTGAGCGCGAGTTTCCTCTCGCGCGCATTCGAAAGCTCGGGGCTCTTCTCCAGCGAACAGTTCACGGTCGATTTTCATCCCTATGAGCGCTATGTGGGCTTAAAGCTGCCGGCCGGCGACGCCTCCCGCGGCATGCTGCTCACCGATACGAACCACCCGGTGGAACTCATCGTCGTGGATCAGGACGGCAAGGCTTCCGGAGACGCCCAGGTCGAAGTGTCCCTCTATAAGCTCGAGTGGCGCTGGTGGTGGGAAAAGGGCGAGGAAAGCCTGGCCGAGCACGCCTCCGACGTATACAACAGGCTCCTTAAAAAAGAGACCGTTACCCTGAAGAACGGCCGGGGCAGCTACGGCCTCCGCCTCAATTACCCCGAATGGGGCCGCTACCTGCTCCGCGTGCGCGACCTTAACGGCGGCCATGCCAGCGGCAGCGTATTCTACATGGATTGGCCCGGCTGGGCGGGCAGGGGACGCGCCGAGGGCGGCGGTTCCGCCTTCATGCTGAGCCTCTCCGCCGACAAGGATCGCTACGAAGTGGGCGAAAACGTGCGCGTGAGCTTCCCCTCCAATAAGGAAGGCCGCGCCTTCGTGACGGTGGAGCGCTCGGGCCGCGTATTGGAGCAGCGCTGGGTCGACGCCCGCGACGGCACGACGAGTTATGAATTCCGGGCAACGGCCGATATGGCGCCCAACGTGTACGTGCACGTATCCTTCGTGCAGCCGCACCTGCAGACCGCCAATGACCTGCCCATACGCCTGTACGGCGTGGTGCCCGTCATGGTGGAAAACGCCGCCACCCGGCTGGAGCCGGTGATCAAGGCCCCTTCCGCCCTCGAGCCTAACGCCAAGGCGAGCTTCTCCGTGTCCGAGAAAACGGGCAAGGCCATGAGCTATACGGTGGCCGTGGTGGACGAGGGCCTCTTAGGCATAACGCGCTACGCCGCCCCAAATCCCTGGAATGAATTCTACAAGAAGGAAGCGAGCATGCTCGCCTCCTACGATATGTATAAGGACGTGGCCGGCGCCTTCAGCGGCAAACTCCAGACGCTCTTGTCCATAGGCGGCTCCGAATTCGGCGACGGCGGCGGCAACCGCAAGGTAAACCGCTTCCCGCCGGTGGTGCGCTTCTACGGCCCCTTCCAGCTGGGCCGCGGGCAGACCCAGAACCATGAATTGGAGCTTGGGCCCTACGTGGGCGCCGTGCGCTTCATGGTGGTGGCGGGTACGCCCGAAGGCGCTTACGGGAAGGCGGAGCTTGAGACGCCGGTGCGTTCCGAGCTCATGGCCTTTATCACCGCGCCGCGCGTGCTCGGCCCCGGCGAAAAGGCCACGATACCGGTAGCCGCCTTCGGTTTCCTGGGCGCTAACGCCCGCGGCAGGCTCAGCCTCACGGTGGAAGGGCAGGCCAGCATAGTGGGCCCCTCGGCTAAAGACCTGTTCTGGCCCGCGGAAGGCGAGCAGCTGGTCGATTTCGAGCTTGAGGTAAAGCAGGAAATCGGCGCCGTGCGCATACGCGCCGAGCTGAGTTCTCCTGGCAAGAAAAGCTCGGTGCAGGTCATAGATATACCGGTGCGCTCCGCGGCCGTGCCCGTCACCAAGGTCGAATCCGCGCTGGTCGATGGCAAGAAGAGCGCTAATCTCCAGCTGGACCTGCCCGGCATAGCGGGCTCCAACGAAGCCTGGCTCGAGCTGTCGCTCCTGCCGCCCATCGACCTCAGCTCGAGCTTGAGCTGGCTCCTAGGCTATCCGCACGGCTGCGGCGAGCAGACCACCAGCAAGGCCTTCCCCCAGCTCTTCCTCGCGGACGCCATGGCCCTGACGCCGGAGCAGGCCGAGTCGGCGCGCTCCAACGTGGCCGCGGCCATCACCAAGCTGGCCGAGTTCCAGACGGCGCGTGGCGGCTTCGTCTTCTGGCCGGGCGGCTATGAAGAAAGCGCCTGGCTGTCGGTATACATAAGCCATTTCCTGGTTATGGCCGAGCGCCAGGGCTACACCGTGCCCGCCACGCTTAAGAACCCGGCCCTTGACTTCCTGCGCGGCCAGGCCATGGCCTATTCCGGCCGCGAAGATTACGCCAAGGCGGAGCAGGCCTACCGTCTCTACGTGCTCGCCCTTGCCGGCAAGCCCGACCTGGCATCCATGAACCGTTTCGTGGAATACGGCCCGCACCGTAGCGCGGCGCTCTTCCAGCTGGCCGCCGCCTACGCGCTGGCCGGCCAGAAGGCCCGCGCGGCCGAGCTCATACGGGGACAGGCCATAGACCTGCGGCCCTATGAGGGCATAGATATGGTATACGGCTCCGAGCTCAGGGATAAGGCCATAGTGCTCGACGCCCTCAATCAGCTGGGAGACAGCGCGCGGGCCCTGCCCCTCTTCAAGTCCATAGCCGAGGAGCTCAGCTCTAAGCGCGGCTACTATTCCACCCAATCGCTGAGCTACGCCCTCCTGGCGTCGCTTCCCTACATGAAGGCCGCGTCTTCCGGCAGCGCTAATCTTCGCTACAGTTACGACGGCGGCCAGGGCTCGGTGACGATAAGCAAGGCCATAGCCCGCGTGCCCCTGACGGCGCGTGACGGCACGATGAGCCTGCGCCTGGACAACGACTCAAGCGCCGCCGTATACGCTCGCGTCGTGGCCACGGGCACGCCCCTTCCCGGCAACGAGCAGAGCTACTCGAGGGGCCTTTCCCTCGCGGCGCGCTATTTAGGAACGGATGAATCGATAGTCGATCCGGGCTCCGCGGAGCTGGGTCAGGACCTGATCGTAGAGCTGGAAGTGGGCAACCGCTCCGGGGAGGACCTTTCCGACATAGCGCTGAGCTTCCGCTCTCCTTCGGGCTGGGAAATAAGCAATCTGCGCGTGGGCCGCAGCGGGGAACAGGATGAGGACGGCCTGAGCTCCGCCTACGATTACCAGGACGTACGCGACGACCGCGTGCTCACGTATTTCGGCCTTAAGCGCGGCGAGTCCAAGACCTTTAGGATCTTCGTGAACAAGAGCTACGCGGGCGAGTATTTCCTGCCCGCCATAAGCGCGGAGGCCATGTACAAGCCCGAGCTTTACGCCGTCATACCGGGCAGGCCCCTGCGCAAGCTGAGCCTGCCGGCCACGACGGCGCCTCGAGGCGGTAACGCTCCGGTCATATGGTAAGAGCCGCCGGCGCGGCGCGACTTGCCGCCTGCGGGCGGCTTTCGC
>JBGSKZ010000260.1:0-5865 GCA_041741035.1 Treponematales bacterium | reverse complement strand
TGGCCGCGGGCCACGAGCTGGCCGTCATAGCCGATCCGGGCGGCCCGCTGTGGCGCGAGCTGGACCCGCGCGTGCTTCAGTTGCCTATGGCCAGCCTCGTTAAGCGTATTGCCCCGCTCAAGGATCTGGTATCCTACCTGGCCATACGCGCCGCCATACGGGCCTATAACCCCGATATCGTACAGCTCCATTCGTCCAAGCCCGGGCTCTTCGGCCGCCTTTTTCCCGGCCGTTACAAGGAGCGTACCGTCTACACGGTGCATGGCTTTGATACCATTCTGAAGGGACATTCCGTGTTTCTGCCCCTGGAACGCTGGCTGCGGAAAAGCTGTGCCGCCATCGTAGCGGTAAGCGCGTATGACCAAGCGGCTTTGGCCAGGGCGGGCATTACCGAAAACGTAAGGGTAATAGCCAATGGCGTCGACGACTGCAGGGGCTCATCGCCTACCGAGGGCGGCGCTGCCGACGCGCTGCGCGAGGCTAGAGCGGCCGGGCGCTTCGTCGTCCTCTGCGTGGCAAGGAGGGCGCCGCCTAAGCGCTTCGACCTGTTCGCGGCCGCGGCGCGTAGCCTAAGGGATACGAACGCCAGCTTCTTCTGGGTAGGCAATAAGGAAGACGTAACGGAAACGCTGCCGGAAAACTGCCGCGCGCTCGGCGACGTATTCCGCGCCTCCACCCTTATAGGGTTGTGCGACGCGTTTTTGCTTCTATCGGATTTCGAAGGTCTGCCTATGACGGTGCTCGAGGCCATGGTCTGGGGCAAGCCAGTCGTGGCCTCTGCCGTCGGCGGTATCCCCGACGCGCTCTCTGGCGGCGCAGGCCTCTGCATGGCAAACGGCGCGGACGCGGCGGCTACAGCCTTACGCGGCCTTATAACGCGGCCGGAACAGCTGAGCGCCTTAGGCCAAGTTGCCCGTTCGGCCTATGAATCGCGCTATTCTTCTAAGGCCATGTGCGAAGGCTATATGGCCCTCTACGCGGAGATTCACGCAAAAAAAGCTTAGGGTATCGCAAAAAGAACGGCTTTACGTTATTCTCGGATTACGAGAAGGTTTATCCTTTATTCTATCAGGAGTTCCGCTTGAACCCTTTCCAGCGTATCTTGTGCCTTGCCTTGGCTCTTTTCGCGCTCTCGCCGCTGTTCGCGCAGACGGCCGAAAGCGCCGCTGACGTCCAAGACGCGCCCGAAACGGTGGCTCTTACCGCCGGCGTGTCCCTGAATTGGGAAGATTTCGTGTCTACCCGCGAATCTATACGCTTCGACTACAGCGACGCCGCTATCGATATCATAGCCGAGCTTTCCATGAGCAACGACAAGAAGTACGGCGCCGATATAGCTAACTTACCCGGCGGCACTTTCTTAGGCAATTACTTTCTTATGGATGAGGGTGGCCTGCGCTTCAAGGCTCAGGGCCTTACCCTCGAGGCCGGGCGCTTTTCGCATAAGGATCCCGTGGGCGGGCCCTACTCGCTCTTCATCAATAGCGCCGGCCCCGCGGCCGTATCGGCCAAGATACGCTACGAAAGCGGTCCCTTCCTCTACGAAAGCGTATGGCTGGAACTTAATGCCAACAGCGAGAGCGTAACCACGGAATGGGCCACGGGCTTCCCGGACCGCGGCGCGAGCGTAAAGACCTACGCGCTCTTGCTGGCGGACGGCATGCGCCTAGGCTTTCAGGACTCGGCCGTCTATACCGGCCGCTCTTTCGACTATGAATATTTCCTGAGCCCCATGCCGCAGTACTTTATCCAGTACGTCAAAGGCACCGCCGGCAGGCCGTGGACAACGGGCGCTAACGAGAACAATATAATCGGCCTGTTCTGGGACTGGGATACCGAAGCCGCAAAATTCAGCGTGCAGACCCTGATGGACGACTTCAACCTTAATTTCCTCCTGCCCGATACGCCCAACAACCCCTGGAAGGCCGCCTGGGCCTTGGACGCGGTCTTCAAGACGGCCCTGGGCGAGTTCGGCTTCCACCACGCCGGCGCCACGAAGCATAGCTTCCAGCCCAGCATTCAGGATACTAATGATCCTGATCTCATGGCCTACGGCTATACCTACTACCCCGACGTGATCTTCGAGGTGGACGGCGAATGGGCTACCATAGCCATCCAGGACAACATGATAGGCTATTTGCACGGTGAGAATAATATCGCCTTTATGCTGGACTGGCGGCCCGCGCTTTCCGGCTTAGACGCCTACGCGGCCTTAGAATACGTGATATCGGGCGCAAAGTCCCCGGCTAATCCCTGGCACGAGCTCTATGGCGCGGTGGATTATACGGGCACGAAGGTTATCGCCGACGATGTGCTTGAGCACAGGATCACGCTCAAGGCCGAAGCTAAGCGCAGCTTCGGCGCCGTGGATTTCTACGCGTCTGTGCTCGTTGGCTATGTGTTCAATGAGCTTAGGATAGAGGCGCCCGGCGGCGTGAATCCCAAGCCCACGTTCTTTCTCGACGATATTTTCATTTTTAGGCCTTCAGATATTAGCCGGGGGCTTTTCTCCCTGACCGTAGGGGTCAAGGCCAGCCTCGACCTTGTAGGCTTCCTCGGCTTGGGCCGCTAAGGCTAAGGGCAGCAATGCTGGAATCGCGCACGAGTAAGCAGCTATTATTAATGCTCGGCGACTTGGTCGTGCTAGCCGCCATGCTTTTCTCCTCATTGGCGGCGCGCACCGGAGGCATGCCGAGCGCTGAAGAAATAGCCATCCACTATTACCATTTTACCCCAACGTTTGCCGGATGGCTGTTAGTCATGTACATAGCGGGCCTCTATTCTCCGGAGCTGGCTTTTGGCCTCGACTCCAAGGTTGTGCGCATACTGGGCAGCTCCTTCGTGTCGGTGCTGGCCACCGCGGTCATGTTCTATCTGATGAGCAGCGTGCCCATTACGCCCAAGACCCTGCTCGCCATCTTCGGTACTTTCGCCTCCGTCGGCCTTATCCTGTGGCGAGGCCTAGCGGCGTATATCGGGCGGAATTTCCTGGCCCGCAGCGCCATCGTGTTCGTGGGCTGGAGCAATACGGCCGACGACCTGTGCCGTACGCTTAGCGATGAGCCTCACCGCGGCTTTGACATAGCCGGCGCGTATCCGCAGCCTGGGTTCGATAGTGCGCTTCCTAAGGGTTGCGCGACGATCGACTTAATGGGCTTGAGCGAAGCGGCGGTCAATAGGAAAAACGTTCTCTTTATTATCGGCGACGAGGCGAGCCTTCCGGAGAACGTGAGACTCTCGCTCTTTGAGCTCTTAGGCAAGCCGGTGCGCTTCATGCGCCTGGACGATTTTTACGAGCGCATCTATCGGCGCGTACCGATCGGCATCATAGACGTGCTGTGGTTCCTCGAGAACGTCGACCTCTTATCCAAGCGCAGCTATCAGCCCTTCAAGCGCGGCCTCGATATCCTGGTAGCCCTGACTGGCCTCTTTGTGTCTCTGCCCATTTGGCCCTTCATTTTCCTGGCTATTAAGCTGAGTTCTCGCGGACCGGTGTTCTTTAAGCAACGGCGGCTTGGCAGGAATGGCAGGCTGTTTACCCTGCTGAAATTCAGGACCATGCGCACGGATCAAAACGATTTTGCCCCTACGGAGCACGGAGACCCGCGCATTACCCTGGCGGGCAAGTTTCTCCGAGGCTCGCGCCTGGACGAGTTGCCCCAATTGTTGAATATCCTCCGCGGCGATATGAGCTTTATTGGCCCTAGGCCGGAGCGGCCCGAGCTTGCCGAGGATCTGTCGCGGCAAATTCCTTTCTACTACCAGCGATTGCTCGTAAAGCCGGGGCTTACCGGTTGGGATCAGGTGTCGGGCGAGTACCACTCGGCCTCGGTGGACGATACCCACAAAAAGCTGCAGTATGACTTATACTACCTAAAGAATATGTCTCCCCTCCTTGACCTTTCCATATTTTTAAAGACCATAATGACCGTACTAATGCGCATTGGGCGCTGAATAGTATATCTCCGCATTGGAGTCGCCATGATCGCAAAATCGACATTCTCGCGGGCCGGGCTGATCGCGTTGTTCTGCCTAGCGGGAGTCCTGCCTTCCGCCGCGCAAGGCCTGCTAGGCGCGCAGGAGCCCCTGCCTGCCCCTATAACCCTGCGTAGGGTTGAAATCTCTATAGACGGACGCACGCAGGAATCCGCTTTGCGGGAATTCCTGGATATAGAGGATTCGATTGTATTTGAAGGCGAAGCCGAACTGGCCGCTTACGTAGAGTCGCTGGACAGAAAGCTTAAGAATGAGCGTATATTCGATACGGCCTCAAACGCGAGCTACGCGCTTAGCGATGGCGGCGCAGGAGCCGTGATCAGCATTTACGCGCGGGATTCCATTAATGCCTTAGCCGTGCCCTTTCCAAAGTATTCGGGCTCAGAAGGCCTCTCTATCGCGCTGCGCTACAAGGATTTTAACTTCTTAGGTAGTATGGAACCGCTTTCAATTACGGCCGATTACTACTTTGACGGACCGGAGTTGAACGTTGGTACTGACTTCTCGCTTCCTTTCAGCCTCTGGGACGGCGCATGGGATTCAAGCCTGTCCGCGGATGCTAGCCTCGCGGAGGGCGTCGACCCGATTCCGAATGTGAACGCTGGCTTGAGCGCCTCGTGGAGGGCCGAGTGGCTAGGCCTTACGTGGAGCTATGGCCCCGCTTTCTCCTATGCATACCTTCGCGCTTATGACAGGCATACCTTGGCGGCATCCGCCAAGCTTTCGGCGGCTTTCCCCTTATCGTTCGGGCTTTCGGTTTACCTTCAGCCATCCTATACCTTCGTATACGAAGACACGGGGCGGGCCACGTTAAAGGCTGCGCTGGGGGCTAACGCTTCTTTTACCTTAGTTGAGCTTCCGTGGGTAGGTTCTTTGAGTTATAAGCCCAGTACGCAACTCTATGGAACGGCGCTCTCCCCCCTCTACGCGGCGGATGACCTCGCGGCCACGTTTAGCCAGGCTTTGAGCCTGGGACGCGTGGACCTGGTGGGCAATTTTCGAGAAGGCTACGCGGCTTCTCTGGGGTCGAGCTATGGCTATCATTTCCTGGAAATCCCTGGCGATGGGCACGATTTGACCCTGAGCGCCGATGCCAGCGCTTTCTATAGCATCGCGAATACTATCGGGCTTAACCTGCGCGCTACGGCACGCTGGTTCGCCGATTGGACTCTCTGGGGTCAGAGTTCCAGCTATAACTGGTGGGAATTGGTACGAGGCAAGAGCGGCGCCGGCAATGGCGACGCCGGCATTATCGTCAACGCCGAGCTTCCCGTTAATTTCGCACAGGGGCTCTTTTTCGATTCGCCTGTTTTTGAAGCGGAAGTGCATCTGAACTTTTTCGTGGACGCGGGCTTCGTGCGCGCAAATCCATCGCTTCCGTTACTCGATCAAGCCAATAAGGTATTCTGCGGCGGCGTTGACGCTATCGTATACCCGGCAAAGGCTCGCGCCTTTACCTACCGCCTGTCGGTCGGCTATGACTTGAACGACTATGTACAGAGCCGGGACTTCAAGACCGAGCTGCTCGAGATATGGCTTGGCCTCGGGCTTCATTTTTAAAGGGCATACGATGAAACGACACCTGCTTTCCATTGCCATATGCGTCTCGCTCGTCTCAGGTCTCTTCGCAGCGGGCGGCGTCAGGATAGATTCAGTAGAGTGGATGTATCCGGAAGGCTGCGATATATCCTCCATACGCCCGCTGGCGGGCGTGCGGCGCGGCCTGGAGTTCGAGAGCAGCGAAGCGCTCGAGGCTTGGGTAAGCGCGTTGAACGAAAGCCTGGCGGCGGATCCGGCCGCGGGCCCTGGCTCCTGGGCGGCCGTGACGCCTCTGCCGGGGGCCGCTGACGCGTACAAGCTCGCTGTCAA
>JBGSKZ010000259.1:0-6908 GCA_041741035.1 Treponematales bacterium | reverse complement strand
CTCGGGGCGCGAAGCTGCTCGCGCGCGGGGCTCGCGCGCGCGGCCTTGCCCGCCCCTCGCTTACGCCTATTGCCGAGCGAGAGGAAGAAAGCGGCAAGGAGCCCGAGCACGAAGGAGCCTAATATGGTTATGACTACCGGCACCTGGCGGAAGCTTATGAACACGAGGGATATATCGCAGGCGTTTTCCAGATTGAACCCGACGAACACGAGCACTATGGTCATGGTGGCTATAAACGCCAGCAGTTTCCACGGCATTACACTACCTCCTGTCCGCGGAACGTAACGCCCCGCAGCGCTTCCAAGCGTACCTTGACGAAACTGCCTATGCGGGTTTGCGGAGCGGGGAACACCACCATCATATCCTGATCGCTGCGCCCGAGCACTTCGCCCTCCTGCTTCTTAGACGAGTCCTCTACGAGCACTTCGCATTCGGAGCCCAGGTAGCTCTTCATGATTTCACGGGTAATCGCCTTTTGATGGACAATAACCCGCGCGAGGCGCTCCTTCTTTATAGCATCGGGCAAAGCCCCGGGAAGCTTAACGGCCGGCGTGCCCTCGCGGGGGTTGAAGTAATACATATACGCATAGGCAAAGCCCACTTCGGACATAAGCGAAAGCGTATCCTGAACGTCCTGTTCCGTCTCCCCGGGAAAGCCCATGAGGAGATCGGTCGAGAGGGTAAGGCCGGGTATGCGCGCGCGCATCCTGGCCACGAGTTCAAGATAGGAGGCCCGCGTATACTTGCGGTTCATGGCGGCGAGCACGGTATCCGATCCATGCTGGACGCAGAGGTGTATATGCCGGGAGAATATGCTATCCTCGGCGATTACCCGAATGGTATCGTCCGATAAATCCTTCGGATGGCTGGACACGAAGCGTATGCGCCGTATGGCCCCGCCGCGCGCCTTATCGGCTATCGCGCGCAGGAGCGAAGGGAAATCGAGGCTTCCCCCGGTACCTTCCCATCGGTAAGAGTTTACATTCTGTCCCAACAAGGTCACTTCGCGTATGCCGCGCTCGGCTAATTCGCCTATTTCATGGAGAACGGCGGCGGGGTCCCGCGACGACTCCCTGCCCCGTACGTAGGGGACTATGCAGTAGGAGCAGAAGTTATTGCAGCCATGCATTATGGGGACGTAGGCCCTGAAGGCGCCAGGCTCCAAATGCGAGGGCGCGAAGGTAAATTCCGGGCTCTCCTCCACGACGGGGAGGCGCTCGCCGCGAGCTGCGGCGTCGAGCACGAGCGAGAAAGCCTGCTTTTGAAAATTGCCGAGTACGTAATCTATGCCCGGCTGCTTTTCGCGCAGGCTCTCCTTGAGCCGCTCGGCCATGCAGCCGGTTACGACAAGGAAGAAAGGGCGTTCCCGCTTCTTGGCCACGTAGTGGTTTATGCGGCCCCATGCGCGGTTTTCCGCGGTCAGGCGCACGCTGCAGGTATTGATGAGAACGAGATCGGCATCCTCGGGCAGGGAGGCTTTCAGCCAGCCATGCTCGGCGCACTGTACTTCAAGGGCGGAGGATTCCGCCTTGTTCATCTGGCAGCCGTATGTTTCGAGGAAATACCGCATAGACTCCCTACTTGCCGGAAAATGGTTTTGTGGCCTAGAGCGGGGCCAAGGCGAACGAAAGTCCGCCTTGGCCTATTCGGAGGGGCTGAAGCGTATCAGGAACGGGACTTTAAGCCTTTGGTAAACTTAAACAGGCTAAAAACGCCAAAGCCGATAAGCACGAAGCCGCCCAGGCCAAGCAGCGTTCCGGTAAGGCCCTTGAAAATAAACGATGCCAGGCCGAGTATGCCGGCCCCCATCATGATGGTGCCCGTGGTCTTATCGGACTTGCCCTTGCCGACGAGGCCAAGCACTCCCAAAGCAACGAGGCCGCCGCTTAAGATCCAGCCGAGCACCGGTATATTTAGTAGCGAGCTGAACAGCAGCACGCCTATGCCAGCGCCCGTGGAGAGCACGCCGCGCATGCCGTTCTTTCGTACTTCATTCGTATCCGCCGGATAATAATCGCCCATATAGCTATCCTCCTGTATGCTACGCCATCGCAAAAAAGCATCCCCCAACGGCGGATGCAGGTGCCCATGCACGCTACGACGCGTTTTACTGAATATAGCGCAAAGAGCGAGCTACCGTCCAGCTAGGAATGGCGGAAGCAGCGCTGCCCGGTGAAGAGCATGGCCGCGCCGTACTCGTTGCAGGCCTCTATGGCGTCGCGGTCGCGCATGGCACCGCCGGGCTGCAGCACCGCGCTCGCTCCCGCCTCAAGCCCTAGCTCTATGCCGTCGCGGAACGGGAAGAACGCGTCCGATACCATGACCGAGCCTTCGAGCCCGCCCTTTGCCGCGCGCACGTCCTCCGCGATGGCTTCCTTAAGCGCGTCGTCTTCGCACTCGTTCCAGCCTATTCCCCGCCGTTCCCAGCACAGCCTATCCTCCAGCTTGCGATACGCCTTGTCGCGGGCCAGGAGGGCCACCCCCACCCTGTCCTGCTCCCCGGCCCCTATGCCCAGGGTCCTGCCGTTCTTGACGAATATGACCGAATTGGACAGCACGCCGCACTCCACGGCCCAGCCGAAGAGCATATCGCTCAGCTCGCGATCGCTGGGTTCCCGCGCCACGGCGTAGCGCTCGCCTTTGGATTCGGACACGGCGGGCAGGAAGTCCTCCGCTCCGCGTATGCGGCTCGCGAAGGAGGACTGGACGACGCAGGCGCCATCCAAGAGCGTCTTTATATCGAGGACGCGGGCGGGAGCGTAACGGGCGAGCTGGGCTATGCCGGGTATGCGCATGACGCGCAGATTCTTCTTGGCCGCCAAGGCCTCGAACGCGCCCGTCCCGAATTCTGGCGCTGCCACGACTTCGCAATAGGATGCCGCCACGGCCGCGGCGGTATCCGCGTCCAGTTCGCGGTTAAAGACGACGGCGCCCCCGAAGGCGGCGACGCGGTCGGCGAGGTAGGCTTCCTGATAGGCCTCGGATAAATCGCGCCCGAGCGCTACGCCCGAGGGGTTGTTATGCTTCATGATGGCGCAGGCCGGGCCGTCGCTTAGATAGCGGAGTATGGAAAGCGCGCTGTCCACGTCGGTGAGATTAGTCTTGCCCGGGTGCTTGCCGAACTGGAGCAGCTCAGCCGCGCTAACGAGGCGGCCGTCAGGCTCCGCCAACTCGGCGCCGCTTATGGATAAATTGCCGCCCACCGGCTTATAGAGCGCCGCGCATTGGTCGGGATTCTCGCCGTAGCGCAGCCCGCGCCTATGGCCGTCGACATCCCAAACGGCTTTCTCGAAAAACAGCGTGCTCGCCTTGCCCGCCTCGTCGCGGAAAACGATTTCCATGAAAGGAGGATAGACGTCCTCGGCGAAATCCCGGTAGATGGATGAGAGCTTCTTCTGTTCCATGCCCGCGAGCATAGCCTAGCTATACGAGGCGGGCAAGAGCGCGGCGGCGGAATCGGAAAAATAGCGGGCGATGGCGGCGTCGTAAGCCGCTTGCCTGCCGAAGACCTCGGCGGCAAGCCTCGCCCGCGTGGAAAGGCACAGCGACCCGCGCTCCTTTTCCAGCTCGTCGGCCACCGCCTCATAGAGGGCGGGCGCGCAAACCGGCGCCACGCGCAGGAAATTTTTGGCGGCGGCGCGCAGCATGGACGGCCCGCCTATATCGATGTGCTGCCTAGCTTCCTCGAAGCTTGCGGCCCGCGCCGTGGCCTCCTCGAAGGGGTAGAGATTGCCGACGACCATATCGAAGGCCACCGCCCCTTGCCGCTTAAGGTCCTCTTCGTGGTCTTCGTCGTAAGGCTCGGCCAGCAAGCCAAGATATATTTTCCAGTCCAGGGTCTTTACGAGTCCGCCCTTCATCTCGGGCTGTCCCGTATAGTCGCTCATCTTGCGCAAATGCGCACCGCCGCGTTCGCCGAGCGCGTCCGCGAGGAAGGCGTAGCTGCCTCCCGTCGAATAGAAGCGCACGCCGGGGCAGCTCTTCAGCAGCGCCGCGATGAAGGGCTCCAGGCCCGATTTGTCGAATACCGATACGATCACGTTCCGTATCATTACCTTATCGTCGAGCCTGCTTACCGTATTGAAGCCCATGCCATATCCGTCCTTGATCAGGGATTGAGCGCTTGCCGTTCAGCGCGGTCGTACTCTACGCAGGCATATGCCGAATGGTTATGTATGCTCTCAAAGTTCTCGGCCTGCACCTTGAAGCGCGGGAACGAGCCTATGGCCAGGAGGCCGATGTATACCTCCCGCACTACGTCCTCGACGAATCGGGGATTATCGAAGGCCTTCTCGGTAAGGTATTTCTCGTCATCGCGTTTTAAAAGGGTATAGACGTCGCTGGACGCCGAGCGCTCCACTATGGCCACGAGCTCTTCTATCCAGAAAAACGGTCCAAGCTGAACCGATACGCTCACTATGCCCCGCTGGTTGTGCGCGCCGTAATCGCTAATAGCCTTGGAGCAAGGGCACACGGTCTGCACCGGCACGTTCACCGTAACCCAGAACTCCCGCTCCGCCTCGCTTACCATGCCCTCGTAGGAGCAGTCGTAGCTCATCATGCCCTTCTGGCCGGATACCGGCGCGGCCTTCTCTATAAAGTAGGTGAAGTGCAGGTCGGAATACGCCGTTTCCGCGTCCAGCGCGAGGCGCACCTCGTCGAGCATGGACAGGAAGCGGGGCATGGACAGGTCCCTGCGATGCTCGTTGAATACCTCTATGAAGCGGCTCATGTGGGTGCCCTTGAAGTCATGGGGCAGGTCTGCGTAGAGGTTCACCGTGGCCGTGGTGTGCTGCAGGGCGTTGGCGCGGTCCAGTACGGTTATGGGATAGCGCAAGCCCTTCACCCCCACTTTTTTAATGGGGACGCGGCGCTCGTCCTTCATGCTCTGTACGTCCGCCATGCCGTTAGGCACTTCGTCGCAGGCCGTACAGGCGGTCTCGCCCCGCTTAGGGCCAGCCTGGCTCACCGGCTTGCCGCCTGGGCATCCTTCCCGGCGACGCGCTCGGCGGATTCGACGGTGTTATAGAGGAGCATGGTAATGGTCATGGGGCCGACGCCGCCAGGCACGGGCGTGATCGAGCCTGCCACCTCTTTGACCGAATCGAAGTCTACGTCCCCCACGAGGCGCCAGCCCTTGGCCTTAGAGGGATCGTTCACCCTATTCACGCCCACGTCGATGACGCAGGCGCCGGGCTTTACCATATCGGCCTTGATGAGCTCGGGCACCCCCGCGCAGGCTATCAGTATATCCGCCTGGCGCGTGTGGTAAGCCATATCGGGCGTGCCGGTATGGCATACCGTAAGGGTGGCGTTTATCTCTTTACGTATAAGCAGGTTCGCCAGGGGCTTGCCCACTATGTTCGAGCGGCCCACGACCACCGCGTGCGCGCCTTTGGTGGCTACGCCTGCCCGCTCTATGAGCTTGAGCACGCCGTGGGGCGTGCAGGGCAGGAAGCAGGGATCGCCCAGGAGCATCTTCCCCACGTTTATGGGAGTAAAGCCGTCTACGTCTTTATCCGGATGTATGGCGTCTATGATGCGCTTTTCCGCTATATGCTTGGGTAGCGGCAACTGCACGAGTATGCCGTGGACGGCCGGATCGCCGTTAAAGGAGCGCACGAGGGCGATGAGCTCGGCTTCCGAAGCGCTCGCCGGCAAGCGGCGCTCTATGCTCTTCATGCCCGCTTCCTCGCAGGCTTTTTCCTTGGCCGTCACGTAGGACACGCTCGCGGGGTCTTCACCCACGAGTATCACGGCCAGGCCGGGAACGATGCCTTTGGCGGCAAGAGCCCGTACCCTCTGCGCCAGCTGCGCCCGAATGTCCTCGGCGAGCTTTTTACCGTCGATTATGCTTGCTGCCATGGCGTACCTCCGTTTAGTAAGGATAGTAGCCCAAAGCGATACTCGCGGCAAGCGCGCCGTGGACGGACTTCACGCCAGGAGGCTGTCCAAGTACGCACGCATGGCGGCCGCGCCTCTTGAGAAATCCTCGGGCGGTAATATGAGGCTCAAGGCCAGGCAGCCTTCGCGCTCGAAATCGAAAAAGTATCCCGGATGGGCAAGCACGCCGGCATGAAGGAGCAGGCCCAGGGCAAGCTCCTCGTCGCTGGCTACGCGGGGGCATTCAAGCAAAGCGGTCCAGCCGCCCTCGCAGCGCAATACCCGGTAGGGGGAGCCCTCATCCTCGAACAGCGCGCGGAGAGCGGCGAGATTCGCCGCCAGGCGCCGCCGTACCATGGACACGAAGCTATCCGCGGCGGGCAACAAGGCAGGCAGGGCGTTCATTGCCGGCGCGCCGGCCGAGAGATAAGCGTCGGCGATGATCTCGAGGCGCGCGCTCGCCTCTTCCGCGAGCCCCGCCGGGCCGGATAGGCGTATCCAGCCCAGCTTGAACTGGGGCAGGCACAGGAGCTTGGACAGCCCGTCCAGTGCGAAGCACAGGCAGCCCCGTTCGCCGCCGAAACTGCGCTGGGAGCCGTCGGCCTCGAGGGCGTAAGGCAGGAACACTTCATCGGCTATGATAGCCATGCCCCTGCCCGCGCAAGCCGCCACGATACGCGCGCGCTCTTCCTCCCGTATATATGAACCCGTGGGATTGTTCGGGTTAATGAGCACGACGGCTTTGGCGCCTTCCCGCTCGGCGTCTGACAGGAGCCGGTCAATATCGATGGTCCAGCCCAGAGGATGGCGGTATTCGAGGGCATAGGGAAGGGCGCGAACGCCTTCAAGGCCGGCCAGGTAATCGAAGAGCGGGTAGCCTGGCTTAGGCACCATCACCGCCTCGCCGGGGTCGCAGAGCAGCTTAAAGAGCCAGCCGTAGGCTTCCGACGTGCTGGCGGCCAGGAACAGCTCGTCGGGCCCGCAGGAAAGGCGCCGCGCGAGCGCGCTCCGCGCCTCCGGCAGCC
>JBGSKZ010000258.1:0-2809 GCA_041741035.1 Treponematales bacterium | reverse complement strand
ATGGCAGCCGCGCTAGGCGGCATAGCGCTGTCTGAGCGGGGCTCGATGCTACGCAGCTCGGCTGAATTCGCCGCCTGGCTCCTCCCCGAGCGCTCCGCTTGGGTACGCGACGCCGAGGGCGTCGAGCCCTTTGAATCGGAGCCTACCCTGGATTTTATCAAACGCTTATGGACGGGCATTTAAATCCGCGCCGGGCCCGCGCTCCTTTGGCGCGCTATCGGTTTCTCCGCTGACTACGATCATTTTCTTAGGCCCTGATCTTACTTAGGCACTTGGCGTCAGCCGTTTTCGGGAATAAGCTATGGTTGCCACACGATAGGAAAACGGCGCGAAGGAGATTACGGGCATGATCGAGCTAAGCGGCATTACTAAAACCTACGCCAAGAGCGCGGTGAAGGCGGTGGACTCTTTAAGCGTCACCGTCGCAAATGGCGAGATATTCGGCTTCCTTGGGCCGAACGGCGCGGGAAAGACGACCACGATAAAAGTGGTGACGGGCGTGCTCAAGGCGGACTGCGGCACGGTGCGCATAGACGGCGTAGATTTATCGGCCGCTCCGCTGGAGGCCAAACGCAAGCTAGGCTACGTAAGCGATAATCCAGAGCTGTTCGCCAGGCTCAAAGCGACCGAGTACCTCAACTTCGTCGCCGACGTATACGGCGTGAGCAGCGCGGACCGGCAGGAGCGGATAGCCCGCTACGCCGGGCTCTTCGGCATAAAGGACGTGCTTTCGTCCAGCATAGGAAGCTTCAGTCACGGCATGAAGCAGAAGCTCCTCATAAGCGCCAGCCTGATCCACGATCCGGACAACTGGCTTCTAGACGAGCCCATGGTGGGCCTCGACCCTAAATCGGCCTTCAGCCTTAAGGAAATCATGCGGGAGAGGGCCGCGGCGGGCAAGACGGTGTTCTTCTCCACCCATGTCATGGAAGTGGCGGAGAAGCTTTGCGATCGCCTGGCCATAATTAACAAGGGGGGGATAGTCTTTAACGGCACGCTCGCCGAGCTCAGGTCCACGCAGGGCGTGGACGATTCCCTTGAGAAGCTCTTCCTCGAGCTCGTGGACAATAGCGGGGAGGCGACGGCATGAGGGTATTCCTGAGCCTGACGGCCCTCTACCTGAAAAGCTTCTACAACCTGCCGGGAAAGCGCGCCCCCGGCGCCAAGGCTAGGCCCAAAGAGCTGCTCAAGGCGCTGGGCATCGGGCTTTTGGCCCTGCTCGTCGTAGGCCAGATAGGCGCGATCTTCGTGGTCACCAATATGGCCATGTACGAGGCCTTGGCTCCGATGGGGCTGCAGGGCCTCGTGCTCCTCAATATGGCCGTGCTCGCCACGGTGCTCACGCTGGCGGTGGGCTTCCTTACCGCCCTCTCCACGTATTTCCTCAACGATATGGAGCTGCAGTTCCTGTCCATGCCTATTAAGCCCCGGGAATTGCTCGGCGCGAAGTTCGCGGCCGTATACCTGTCGGAGGCGGCGGTATCGGTCTTCTTTATCGCCAGCGCCATGGTCATATTCGGCATCAAGGAAGCGCCCCACCCCCTCATGTACCTCTGGGGCGTAATCGCGGGCCTGCTGCTCCCCATGCCGGCGCTGGCCCTTTCCTACTTTATACAGATACCCCTGATGAGCGTGGCCCGCTTCCTTAAAAACAAGCAGACTATACTCTTCATAGGCGGGCTCCTGGGCCTGGCCATAGCGCTCGGCTTCAACCTCTACTTCCAGTCCACGCTCTCCCGCATAGGCGATCCGGCCTGGATAGCCGAGCGCGTGGCGGGTCCGGATTCCCTGCTCGCCAGGCTGGGCGGCGCCTATCCTCCCGCGCTCTTCACCTGGCGCGCCTTGAGCGATCCGGCGAGCCCGCAGGCGCTCGGGTCCATGGCGCTCATGCTGATCCTCTGCATGGCCGGCCCCGCGCTGGTGATATTCTTCCTCTCCGACGCCTACGCGAAGAGCCTCGTGGGCTTCAACGAGGCTCGGATCAAGAAACTGGGAGCGGCGGGCGCCGACGCCTTCATTCGCGCAAAGCTCAAGCGAGGCCCGGTATTCCTGAGCCTGGTCAAAAGAGAAATCACGCTGATGAACCGCGAGCCCATGTACCTGTTAAACGGCCCCTTCCTCATCGTGCTCGGCCCCCTCATCATCGGCATCATGATGGTCGCGCAGAAAGACGCGTTCCTGAACGATCCCGACATGGCGGGCGTGCTCGCCCTCTTGGGAAAGGGCGGCGGGGCCATCGTCGCCGGCCTCGCGGGGGCATTTTTAGGCTCGGGCACGAGCATAAGCTGCACCTCGCTCTCCCGCGACGCCAAGGCCCTGCCTTTCCTGAAGAGCCTCCCCCTATCAGCCGGGAGTTTCATGCTGGCCAAGCTCGCCCATGGCCTCCTCTTCGCCGTATTGGGATCGGCCATGGGCGCCGGGCTCAGCGGCTACGCGCTGGGCTTAAGCGCGTCGGACCTGGCCGCGGCGCTAACCGTAGCCATAGGGCTTTCCTTCCTGCTCAACCTCGGCGGGCTGTGGCTCGATACGGCCAACCCGAGGATCAAATGGGACAGCCCGATGGCCGCGCTCAAGCAAAACCCCAATTCAGTTATAGCCATACTCGCGGCCATGGGCCTGGCCGGGGCGGGAGGCTTCGCGGCCTTCGCCCTGGGGCTCTCCACCTGGGTGTTCGCCTTCTGGTTCGGCATCCTCCCCCTGCTGGCCTTCGCCCTGCTCCTGCTCCCCTATCCGCGCTACGCCGCCAAGCGCATAGCGGCGCTCGAGGCCTGAGCGCGGGCAAGCCCTAAGCCCGGCGCTTTCGCGGAGA
>JBGSKZ010000257.1:0-1427 GCA_041741035.1 Treponematales bacterium | reverse complement strand
TGCCTAAGAGCTCTTCTTCTTTATAAAAGGGCACGAGGCCGGACACGATGACGCGCTCGACGCCCGTGCCGTCGTCGAGGGTCTCGATATAGAGCTTATCCGCCTTGGGATGGCGCTCTATTTTGACTATCTCCGCCACGCGCAGGTCCACGAGCTTCTTAAAGCGCTCCTCAAGGGGAAGCTCCGCGTAGGGGGCGGGCTTGGGCTCGGCCGCTTCCTTCTTCTCGGCCGCTGCGGGCGCTCCGCCCTGTCCGCTCGCAGGCGCTTTGGCTTTTGCGTCCTTAGCGTCGGCGTCGCGCTGGGCGCGCTCTTTCTGGGAGCCGGAGTAGCGTTCGCGCAGCTCCGCTATGGCGTCCGGCTCGAGCTTCTGGAAGAGCACGGCGCTGTCGGTCACGCGCTCTACCCCGCTCAGGCTGCCCAGGTCCTTCCAGGTAAGCATACCGGCTTTATCGCCGGCCGCCGAGCCTACGGAGAGGCCGAAGAAGGATGCCAGCTTGGCCATGGCCTGCGGCATGTAGGGGTGCATGATGACGGCCAGGTCTCGGAGCACGTAACAGAGGTCGGATAAGAGGCTCGCCGCCTTTTCGGGCTCGCTCGTGCGCGCCTTCCAGGGCTCGGCGGCCTGGAAGCGCTTATTGGCGATATCGGCTATCTGGAAGGCCGTCCTGAACGCGTCGCGCAGCTCGGCGCGCTCTAGCTGGGCCTCGGCCTGGGCCTCCAGGGCGCGCACTTCCTTCCAGAACGCCTCGTCGGGCTTGCCCTTGGGTATGGCGCCGTCGTAGAAGCGCTGGATAAAGGAGAGCGTGCGGTTGGCGAGGTTGCCCAGGTTGCCTATGAGCTCGCCGTTCACCTTGTCCATGAAATCGCCCCAGGTAAAGGTAAAGTCGCTCTTCTCGGGGCGGTTATAGAATATGTAGAAGCGCCATACGTCGGCGGGTATGCCCGTTTCCATGACGTCGGTGCCGAAGACGCCCACGCCCTTGCTCTTGGAGAATTTGCCCGACTCGTAATTAAGGTATTCCGTGCTGGACATATGGTGCAGCATGGTCCACTTCCGGCCGCTGCCCAAGAGGGTGCTCGGGAAGATTACCGTATGGAAGGGAATATTGTCCTTGCCTATGAACTGATAGAGCTCCACCTCTTCAGGGGCCATCCACCAGGACTTCCAGTCGAAGCCCCGCTCCTGTCCGGCCACGGCGCTTATGGACAGGTAGCCTATAGGCGCGTCGAACCACACATAGAATACCTTATTCTCAAAGCCGGGCTTGGGCACCGGTATGCCCCATTTAAGGTCTCGGGTGATGGCGCGGGGCTTAAGGCCGTCGCGTATCCAGGCCTGGGTCATCTGCACGGCGTTGTTGGCCCAGAAGCCCTTGACGCTCGCCTCCTTTATCCACGCCTCCAGGCGCGGGCGTATGGCGGGCAGG
>JBGSKZ010000256.1:0-13205 GCA_041741035.1 Treponematales bacterium | reverse complement strand
GAAGCGCCCCTGGCCGTCGGCAAGGACAATATGGACGATACCATCATCCGGGACGGATTCCACTCCGCCGAAGACGTATACCGGAATATCATCCATACCGTAGAAAACTGACATTGCTTTTTTACCCGTTCGGGTGACGGCCGCCGGAAAGGGCCGCGGCGATTACCGCTTTATGTCAAAAGTTTACGATTTCGGGATGCGCGGCCCCGGGTTGATAATAAGGCAAGTTTTCCAACTAACGGAGGTACAGAAGTATGAAGAAAGTCATCGTCGCCCTGATGATCCTTTCCGTCGTAGCGTCGTTCGCCTTTGCGGCGGGCACTAAAGACAGCAGCGCCATGGCTAAAGGCCAGACCCTCATCGGCATAGCCATGCCGGAGACTCACGTAGAGCGCTGGGTAAAAGACGGCAACCAGCTCAAGACCGAGGCCGAAAAACGCGGCTACGCGGCGCAGCTTCAGTTCGCCAACGCCGATCAGGCCATCCAAAACCAGCAGATCCAGAGCTTCCTCACCCAGGGAGCGAAGATCCTCATCGTCGGTTCCATCAACGACGGCGTAGCCTCGGTAATCGCCGAAGCCGGCAGGGACAAGGTAGCGGTCATCGCCTATGACCGCATCATCCCGAATTCCGACCAGTACGACTACTACATCACCTTCAACAACTTCAAGGTCGGCGTGCTCCAGGGCCAGGGTATCGAGGCGGGACTCGACCTCAAGAACGCCACCGCCGCCGCCCCCAAGAACATAACCCTGTTCGCGGGCTCCCCCACCGACGGTAACGCCTTCTTCTTCTTCGACGGCGCCATGAGCGTGCTCAACCCCTACATAGAGAAGGGCGTCCTTAAAGTCGTCGGCCCCTATCCCAAGACCTCCAAGGACACCGCCAACTTCACCCGCATAGCCACCGAAGGCTGGCAGGCCCCGGTCGCCAAGACCCGCATGGAGAACCTCCTTTCCAACGATGCGCGCAACGTGGTCCTCGACGCCGTGCTCGCTCCCAATGACACCTTGGCCCGGGCCATCATCGAAGCCTGCAAGGCCGACGCCAAGTATCGCACCAAGCTGCCCGTGGTATCCGGCCAGGACGCCGAGATCGACTCCCTGGTATCCATCAGGAACGGCGAGCAGTACATGACGGTATTCAAGGACACCAACAAGCTGGCCGAGGCCGCGATAATCCTGGCCGACGCCATAGCCAAGGGCCTTACCCCGAACATCCCCGGCGCGGTACTCGCTTCCGGCGACCTCCGGGAGATCGGCAACACCGGCAAGAAGTACGTGAACGCCTACCTCTTGGATCCTATTTCCATAACCAAGGCTAATTCGAACATACCGGTCGACGCGGGCTTCTACACCGCGGCGGAAGCGGCTAAGCTTAAGTAGCCTTCTTCCGAGAGCAACAGTCAATGGCCACGGACGGGAGGAAGCTTCCGATCGTCCGTGGCGTTCCTATATACGGCAAGAGGTGGCCTTCGTGGACGAATACATTCTTGAGATCAGAAACCTGACAAAGGAATTCCCCGGCGTAAAGGCCCTGGACAACGTGAGCCTTAAAGTTCGGCGGGGCGAGATCCATTCCATATGCGGCGAGAACGGGGCGGGCAAGTCCACTCTCATGAGCGTCATAAGCGGGGTCTATCCCAAGGGCAGCTATGAGGGCCAGGTACTTTTCAAGGGCCACGAAACCGCCTACCACAGCGTCAAGGACAGCGAGAAGGAAGGCCTGGCCATCATCCACCAGGAACTGGCCTTAAGCCCCTATCTTTCCATTTACGAAAACATCTTCCTAGGGCATATGCAGACGAAGTTCGGCATCATCAATTGGGATCGCTATATCAAGGAATCCAACAAGTACCTGAAAATCGTAGGGCTCAACGAGCCGCCCGAAACCATCGTGAGCAAGCTGGGCGTAGGCAAGCAGCAGTTAGTGGAGATCGCCCGGGCCCTGTCCAAGAAGGCGGATATACTCATACTGGACGAGCCGACCTCGTCCCTCAACGACGACGAAAGCGAGAAGCTGCTGGACCTGATACTCGAATTCAAGAAACAGGGCATAACCAGCGTGATGATATCCCACAAGCTCAACGAGGTCCTGAAAGTAGCCGACACCGTGACGGTGTTGCGCGACGGCAAGTCCATCGCCTCCTACGACGTGAAAGCCGACAAGCTTACCGAATCCATGATCATCAAGGACATGGTCGGACGGGACCTGACGCACCGCTTCCCGGATCGGAAGTCACAGCCCGGGGACACGGTGATGGAAGTAAAGGATTGGACCGTCTACCACCCCGACTTCCACGCCATAAAGGTGGTGGACAAGGTATCGTTTTACCTGCGCAGGGGCGAGATACTCGCCTTTTGCGGGCCTATGGGCGCCGGGCGCACCGAGCTGATGATGAGCATCTTCGGCAAGTCCTACGGCTCCCGGAGCGTGGGAGAGGTGCTCATAAACGGCAAGAAACCCGATCTCGGCTCCTGCAGGGCCGCGATGAACGCGGGACTCGGCTACATATCCGAGGACCGCAAGAGCCTCGGGCTCATCCTTATCCAGGACATCAAAACCAACATATCCAATGCCAGCCTGGGTAAGATATCGCGCTTCGGCATAGTGGAAGGCCACCAGGAAGTGCTTGTGGCCGAAAAGTACCGCAAGGACCTCAACATCCGCAGCCCTTCGGTGCATCAGATGACCCGCAACCTTTCCGGCGGGAATCAGCAGAAGGTGGTGGTAAGCCGAAGCCTCATGGCGGATCCGGAAATCTTCATAGTCGACGAGCCTACGCGGGGCATAGACGTGGGAGCCAAATCGGAGATCTACTCCATCCTCAACGATATGGCCGCCCAGGGGAAGAGCGTGATCATGATCAGCTCCGAGCTCCCGGAGGCCCTTGGCATGGCGGATCGCATCTATGTAATGAACGCGGGCAAAATCAAGGGAGTGCTGACCCACGAAGAAGCGACTCAGGAAAAAATCATGCATCTGGCGCTGGTCGACTGACCGCCATGAAGAACATGTCTACGAACGGGGGAACCATGGGCGAAAAAAACATACGGACTACTGATATCAAGACCCTCTTCAGGAACAATATACGGAACTATTCGATGTTCCTGATATTGGCGCTGATCATGCTGATCTTCGCGCCTATGGTCGGCTGGCGGAACTTCGGCGCCCGCAACCTTACCAATATTTTCTTCCAGTACAGCTACGTGCTCATACTCGCGGTGGGCATGGTGCAGTGCATCATCATACTGGGTATCGACCTTTCCGTCGGCTCGGTATGCGCCTTCGTGGGCGCCTTGACCGCCATGCTGTACAACTCGGGGATAGGCATGCCCCTGACCCTCGTGGGAGCACTGATCATAGGCCTTTCCATCGGCGCGTTTCAGGGCTTCTGGATAGCCTACATGAAAATCCCGGCCTTCATCGTCACGCTGGCCGGCATGATGCTGTTCCGGGGGCTTACCTACATCGTTACCGATATCAATCCCATTTCCCTCAAGGACAACGGCTATTCCTACCTAGCCACCGGCACGGTCGACGAGGTGCTCAAGCTAAACCCCATCGTGGATACCGGAGGCTTCAGGCTCTACCCGGCATCCCTGGTGATGGGCGCGCTTTTAGTGACGCTGTTCGTCATTTCCGAGGTCATAGCGCGTAACAAGAAAATTGCCAACGAATTCGAAGTAAGCTCCACCCCCATCTTCGTCGGCAAGCTGGCCACCATCAGCGCCCTGGTCCTGGTTCTGGCGGAGCGTTTCGCCGAGTACCGGGGCCTCCCTATCGTCGTACTCGTGGTGGGCACTACGGTATTCGTGTTCCATTTCATACTCAACAATACCGTGCTGGGCCGCTATATCTACGCCGTGGGAGGCAACTCCCGGTCGGCCAAGCTGTCGGGCATCAATTCCGAGTTTATCACCTTCATCGTGTTCTGCTTCATGGGCATGCTGGCGGGCTTGGCGGCGGTTATATCCACGGGCTATATGAATACCGCCCTGCCCCAGGCGGGTCTCAACTTCGAGCTGGACGCCATCGCGGCCTGCTACATAGGCGGCGTCTCGGCGGGCGGCGGCATAGGAACGGTCGTGGGCGTCATCGTGGGCGGCCTGGTGATGAGCGCCATCAATAACGGCATGTCGCTCATGAACTTAGGCCAGCACTATCAGTACGTGGTAAAAGCCATGGTCGTGCTGCTGGCGGTATTCTACGACGTATATACGCGCCGCAAGGCCGGATTGGGTTGAAGTAGTACCCAAACCGACGCGGCGACGAACGCCGGGCCCGCGCGAGCGGCCCGGCGTTTTCTATTTTCCCTCCTTAGGCCTAAAGCGCGTTCATCTTCCTATTCACGCGCCAGGCGTACCACAGGAGGGCAAGCACTACGGGCAGCGCTATGAGGGCCGCGCGGTCGCCTTGGAACAGCCAGTATATCCAATAGCGCAGCTGATTGCCGCCGTCGGTAAAGGCGGTGATCTCGCGTCCGCCCAGGTCCAGGCTCATGCCGGCGGCGGCGGCCTGGCTGGTATACAGGGGAGCCAGCTCGGAGGATATGAGCAGGAAGCCGGCTATGACCGGTATGCCGGCCAGCACGGAGCGCAGGACGTTCCCTCCCATGACGAGCGTCGTCAGCGACATGATCGATATGAGGTTAGGCAGGTCGCCTAGCGGTATGACGCGATTCCCCGGTAAAATGAATGCTATGAAGAGCGATACCGGCATCAGTATGAGCCCCGTCGCTATGACCGAGGGGTTGGTCATGAGTATGCCGGTATCCACCGCTATGGAAAGCCCGCGCATGGAGCTGAAGCGCTTTTCCACGAGGAGCTTGAAGGCCAGCGATACCGCGCCCATGCCTTCGCCTATGAGGCCGCCGCACTTGGGCAGAAGGAACATGACGGCGGCTATGTTGATGGAGGTCTCCAGCAGGCCTTTAAGGCCATAGCCTGCCAGCGCCGACAGGCTGGCTCCCACGAGGAGGCCTATGACCATGGGTTCCTGCAGGAGGCGCGGCCCTGCTCCCGGTCCCTCGCCCGCGCCGGAGGAACGCGAGGGATTCCAACTCAGGCGGCGCAGGCCCGGTATGGCATCGAAGGCCCGGTTTGCCGCGACTGCGTAGGGCAGCAGGGTAGCGACCGACACGGGGCTTATGGCCAGTCCATCCAGGCCCATCTCGCGCTTCACGTACGGCGAGGACCATTCGGCGGTCTTTATGGTAATGAGCGCTATGAGGATGCTCGAGGCTATGCCCAAGGCTAGGCTGCCGCTCGCGTTCTGCACCAGCACTCCTATGAGCGCGAAATGCCAATAGTTCCACAGGTCTATGTAGAGGGTCTTCGTGGTCCTCGTCATGAGCATGGCCAGATTGAGCAGCATGATGAGGGGTATCAGGAGCGGAGTCAGGGGCGAGGACCAGGTTATGGCCGCGAGCGGAGGCCAGCCCACGTCCGCCACCGGGTAGTTGAGGCCTCGCACGCTTATGATGGCCTCTATGGCCGGGCTTATCTGGCTAACGAAAAAGCCGAACACGATAAAGACGCCGGAAAAGCCCGCGCCTATCTTTAACGCGGCCAACAACGCTTCCTTAAGCTTCATCCTGGCCGTCAGGGCCAGGATGAGCATGAAGACAGGAAGGATCACGTAGGCTTTGAAGCCGAAAAAGGCCGCGAATGCCGCCTGCAGGCCGCTTATGATTGAGTCCATAGGGCTACTCTAGGTCGCTTGGCAGCCCCTAGTCAACAAGCGCCTTGCGGCGCCCGCGGTTCAGCGGCCCCGCGGCTTAGCGGCCCCGCTGTTCAGCGTCCTCGCGCCCCCAGCCAGATATTGAGCATGCGCAGGGCGCGATCCGCCGTCCTGAAAGTGGGCACTCCCCGCCTAGATAATTCCCGCGACAGGGGGTCGAAGAGCTCGCCGGCGTCCACGACCGCCACCCAGGGCTTAGCGCCCTCGGCTATGAGGCGGCCGTAGCGCACGGCCAGGGAGTCCTCGCGGGTGAGGTCCTCGTGATGGTGCTTGCCCCGCGCCAGGGTGTTCATGCGCGAGGTGAAGGGCACCAATCCCACGATGCCGAGGTCGACGTTATCGTCCTCCATGACCGCCTTGAAGCTCTCATAGTAGGCGTCGTCGCCGGCCATGGGCGTCAGGTCTATGGGGTTATGCAGGTCGACGATGTCGCTGATCTTGGCGTCGTCGAACACCTTGGCCAGGCGGGGCGCAGCGGCGTCGCTGAACTCCGCTATGGACAGGCGCCCCAGGTTATCGGCCACGGCTACGCACTCGAAGCCGGCGTTGGAAACCGCGCCCAGGCGCAGGCCTAGGGCCTTCTTGTCGCGCAAGAGGGTAAAGAGGGTTAAGAGGTCGTCGAACTCGTCCAGGCTCTCGGCCACTACCACGCCGAGCTGCTCAAGGAGGGCCCGGGTCACCGGGTAGTCGCCCGCTATGCTGGCCGTATGGCTCGCGCTCGCCGCGGCTCCCGCCTCGGTGCGGCCCGCGCGGTAGAAGATGACCTGGCGACCGCTCTCGACTATGGCTTTGCAGGCGCGCAGGGTCTTCTCGCCGTCCAGCGGCTTAAAACCCTCCACGTATACGGCGAAGATCCTCAATTCCTCGTCTCCCGCGAGCTGCTCCAGGTAATCCCCTATGGTAAGGTCCATCTGGTTGCCGCAGGTTATGAGGTATTTCGGGTTCACGTCGGGATGCTTGGAAATGCGGCTTATGGCGAAGGCCCCCGATTGGCTGAGCACGGCCACGGGCGCAACGGCGCCGCCGGGCATGGGGAGCTTGTACTCGGGTATGAACAGGGTGTTGTACTTGCCCGGCACGGATCGTCCGCCCAAGCAGTTCCCGCCGTTGAAGAGCGGCCCGCCACCGGACCTTAAGCGGGAGGCGGCTATGGCCGCGCGCATGCGCTCCACGAGCTCCTCGGTGCCCGACTTCTCTTCCAGGCCTCCGGGTATGACGATGACGCTTTCCGCCTTGTCCAGCTCGGCAAGCTCGGCTATGCAGCCGGGAGCCTGGGAGGCCGGGATTACCAGGACGAAGAGGTCGACTTTTTCGGGCAGGCCCGCCACGTCCTTCACGCAGCGGCAGCCGTCCAATTCCTTTATGCCTTCCTTGACCACGTAGAGGCGCTTCTTGTCGAAGCCGTTCTCTATGAGATTCCGTAGGATAATGCGGCCGTTGTTCATGCCCTTTTCCGACACGCCTATGATGGCGGCGCTCGCGGGCTTAAGGAGCTTCCCTATCTTGGACACGGGGCGTATGGCCTGGCTGGCGTTGATTATGCGCCCGTCCGCCTTCAGCGCAAGCTCGCCCTTTGCCAGGTCCTCGAGCTTGACGAGGGCGTCCAGGGCCACGAGCCGGCCCGAATCCTTGGCCACCACGAAGGGGTTCACCTCGAACTCGGACACGCCGAGCCTGGCGAAGGCCGGCGCGGCCTCGATAAAGGCCATGATGGCGTCTACGAGCGCCGATTCCTCAAGGGCGTTTTTCGTGCCCCTGAGACCCCCGCAGAGCAGCGCGCGGACGGCGTTGGCTTTAAGCGCCTTCTCCACCAGGCCGCGCGTGGCGCTTATGGGGCTGAAAAAGAGGTTTGCTGCGCCGGGCCTGAACTGCTTGGCGAGGAACTCGGTATAGATACCGCCTGGGCCGAACGATACCACGGGCCCGAAATCCTTGGCGAAGCGGTAGCCTATGATAATCTCGTGGCCCAGCTTGCCTTCGTAGGGCACGAATTCGTTTACCGTATAGCCGTCCACGCGGTAGGAACCGAAACGCGCCTCCATATCCTCTATGGCGGCCCGTATTGCCCCCGGCTGATTCCCGACTATGGCCACGCCGCCCATTTCGGTCTTATGGAGTATCTGCGGCGATATTACCTTAACGACTGCCCTCTCGCCGGGCAGGGCCTCAAGCCCGGCGGCCTCGGCCGAGCCCTTGATAAAATGGTGGCGCGGCCTGTCGACGCCCATGGCGTCGAGTATGGCGTGGCCCTCCACCTCGGTAAGCGCGTCCCTGCCTTCGGCCTTTGCCGCGGCAAGCGCATCAAGGATTCGCTTTTCGTCCATGCTCGAAGGCCCTCAGGTTAGCGTCCACGATGGCTTCGCCCTTGCGGGCGAACTGTTCCCGTATAGCCGCTATGAGGCTTTCGGGTTTTATGGGCAGATGCTTGGCCGCGGCGCCTACGAGCACCATATTGGCGGTTTTTACGTTGCCCGCTTCGCGGGCCATGGCGTCGGCGTCTAGGAGGAGCCTGCGCGGCAGGGCCTTCAGCTCGGCCAGCACGGCCTCGGTATCCGGGTAGGCGGCCATATTCTTAAGCGGGCTCGTGGCGCTTATGACCGTGCCCGAATCGGCGGCCAGCCAGGGCAGGTAGCGCAGGGCCTCGAGCGGCTCGAAGGAAAGGATGAGCGAGGCGCAGCCCTTGGGTATGGTGGGGCTGGCCGGCTCCTTGTCGGAGAGGCGCAGGTGAGCGAGCACTTCGCCGCCGCGCTGGCTCATGCCGTGCACTTCGGACTGCTTCACGCGCAGGCCCTCGGCCATGGCCGCCTTGGCTATGACCACCGACACGGATATGCCGCCCTGGCCGCCTACGCCGCAGAGCACGATATCGTAGTTCATGCCTTCCTCGCTTTCTTAAGCGCCTCTATGCACTCGCGCACCAGCACGATCACCGAGGGGCCTTCATAAGCCAGTTCAGCCTTGATGGCCGCCACGTTTTTCTCGTGCTCGTTGCGGTGCGCCTTAAGCACGCGTATGTGCTCGGGCGCTATGCCCACGCCCTTGAGCACCGGCTCGAGGCGGCTGGAGGGCAGTATGGTGGGCTGCGCGCCGGTCATGCCGGTGGTGTCGTTATCCAGGATGAGCACGGTCATGTTCGTCTGGTGGCTCACGGCGTCTATGAGGTTGGAGAGGCCGGAATGATAGAAGGTGGAGTCGCCTATGACGGCCACCACGGGCGTAAGGCCCACCTCGGCGGCGCCGCGGGCCATGCCTATGCTGGCGCCCATGTCCACCGTGGTCTCTATGGCATTGTAGGGCGGGAGGGCGCCCAGGGTGTAACAGCCTATGTCGCTGGTTACCGCGTGCAAAGGATAGTCCTTGAGCGCCTCGTTGAGCGCGCCGTAGCTGTCCGCGTGGGGGCAGCCCTGGCAGAGTTGGGGAGGCCTGCCGGGGGGAGTGAGTTCGCGGGCGGCCAGGCCCTTGCGCTCGGGTAGCCCTAAGGCCTTGCGCACGATATCCGGGGACAGTTCGCCTTCATAGGGTATCTCGCCCGTCTCCTTGCCCATGATCTTCTTGCCCGGCGGCACGATGCCGCGGAGCAGGCGCTCTACGAAGGGGTAGCCCTCCTCGATGATCAAAAGCTCGTCGCAGGCCGCGTAGATCTCCCGAATGCGATCATCGGGCAGGGGGTAGAAGCCCAGGTGCAGGTGCATGGGGGCCTCGCCGCGGGCCGCGCTCAGGTCGTCGAGGTTTTCCAGGTAGTACTGCCGGGCCAGGCCCGCGCTGATTACGCCGAGCTTTTTGCCGCCAGGGCTTAAAGTATTTCGCGCCGAGGCCTCGCTTAGGCGCTTGAGCTCGGCCTGCTTGCCGAGGAGCTCATGCCAGCGGCGGCGGGCCACGGCGGGCATCAGTATCCAGTCCATGCCGGGCTTAGGCTTATGTACGGGGCCTTGCGCCAGGGGCGGCCTCGTCTTTACCACCGAGCGGCTGTGCGCCAGGCGAGTGGTTATGCGCAGCATGACGGGCAGCTCGTATTTCTCGGAAAGCTCGAAGGCCTCAATGGTCATGTCGTAGGCTTCCTGCTGGTCGGCGGGCTCAAGGCAGGGCACGCGCGCGAAATCGGCCAGCCAGCGGCTATCCTGCTCGTCCTGCGACGAGTGCATGCCGGGGTCGTCGGCTACGACTACCACGAGGCCGCCGTTCACCTTGACCAGGGCGGAGTTGATGAAGGGGTCGGCCGCCACGTTGAGCCCCACGTGCTTCATGGACACCATGGAGCGCTTGCCGGCGAAACAGGAACCTAAGGCGCTCTCGTAGGCAGTCTTCTCATTCGCGCACCACTGCGCCACGAAGGGCAGGCTTACGCCCTCGAGCGCGCCGGCCTTCTGCCTGGCCGCCAGGTCCTGCAGGCTTTCCATGATTTCCGTCGAGGGGGTGCCTGGATAGGCAAAGGCGCCGCCTAAGCCCGCGTGCACGGCGCCGAGGGCGATGGCCTCGTCGCCCATGAGTGTCTCGAATCCCATCGGGACCTCCTTATATGCTTGGTCGAAGTTTCGCAACCCCGAGAAAATAATTCAGCCGCGCTTGAGGGCGGCGCCAGCGCGCGGCCGGCGAGCCATAGCGTTAAAAATACAGTTCGTATTCCTGGGGCACCGGCGCGTTGTACACGTACTCCGCTTCCTGCTTTTTCATGGCTATCCAGCCGCTTATGAGCTCGGCGGGAAAGGCCGGCGCAAGGTAGGCATGGTCCTTCTGCAGGCCGTTAAGCACGTGGAAGAGCCCCGTGGGGAAGGTATTCTTAGGCGTTTCCTTCGTAGCCGCATAGCCCAGCTTAACCGGGTCGAGCCCGCGCTCTATGCCGTCCAGGCCGGCGAGCAGCATGGCTGCCAGGAAATAGTAGGTGTTGGCCGTGGCGTCGCCGGTGCGGAATTCTATGCGCGCCTCGCCCTTCTTCAGGTAGCCGGGTATGCGCACCGCCGCCGCGCGGCTGGCCTGGGCGAAGGTGGCCGATACCGGCGCTTCGTAGCCGGGGACCAGGCGCCGGTAGCTGTTGGTGCTGGGATTGGAAAAGGCTAAGAGGGAGCCCGACAGCGCGTGGGTCAGCACTCCCGCGGTATAGGAAAGCCCGGCGGCGGAGAGTCCGTAGAGCCCTTCGCCGGGGAATATGCTCTTGCCCTGCTTTTCGATGAACTGGT
The DNA here is from genome assembly GCA_041741035.1 of Treponematales bacterium. GTDB lineage: Bacteria > Spirochaetota > Spirochaetia > Treponematales > UBA12059 > UBA5200. The sequence goes on along the minus strand of JBGSKZ010000256.1, from coordinate 2,289 downwards.
GCACGTGCATGCCGTTGCCGGCTATCTTGTACATGGGCTTGGGCATGAAGGTAACGGAGAAGCCGAGCTCGTCGGCCACGTTCTTGATTATCCACTTGCCCAGCACGACGGCGTCCGCTGCGCCTAAAAGCGATATGAAATTGAGCTCTATCTCGAGCTGGGACGCGCCTACCTCGTGATGGTGATACTTGACCGGTATGCCGGCGGCCTCCATGAGCTTCACGGCCTCGTTGCGCAAGAGGCCGTATTTATCGTCGGGATGCAGGCGGTGGTAGCCCTTGGAAAGGCCGAAGCGCGGCGCGTCCGCGTAGCTGTCGCCTATGCCTTCCTCGCTCTCCACGTAATAGTAGGAGTGCGCGGCGGTAGTGGAGTAGCGCACCTCGTCGAACACGTAGAATTCGAGCTCCACGAGCATCTTGGCTTCGTCGCCTATGCCGCTGGCTTTGAGGCGCTCGGCGGCCTTGCGCGCCACGGTGCGGGGGTATTGGTCGAAGGGCTCGCCTTCGATAGTCCATACGTCGCAGAAGGCGTGCAGTATCTTAAAGCCGTCCTTCTCCTCGATGAAGCCGGTGGACAGGTCGGGCACGGCTACCATGTCGCTCTTGTGCACCTGGGCATAGCCGAAGTTGCTGGCGTCGAAGCCTATGCCGTTCTTCAGCACTTTCTCGCTTATATAGGATTTTGGCAGCGACACCGAGCGGATGGCGCCATGTACGTCGACGACGAGCATGGAAAGGTAATCGATGCTCGACAGCTCGCCCGTGTATTTACTGAGTACCATAAGGTCTCCTTGCGGCGAAGGCCCTCTCGCGAGGCCTTCAAATCGGGGCAGAAAAGCCCCGCGAGGCTATAGTACTACTGCCTGGAAGCTTTGCGCAAGAGAAAAACCGCCAAAAAAGTTCAAATAATGATATGCCGTTTCATATATTAAACCATAAAGAAGCGCTCGGGATTCTCGGCCACCATGGCGCGCTTAAGCTCGCGGTCCAGGCAGCAGCGGGCGAAACCCTGCGCATACTCGAGATACGAGCGCACTTTGGTAAGGTTGATGAAAAAATCCGTGCCGTAGAGGAGCCGGCGACGCGCCACCGCGAGGGCGCCCGGGCTCAGGCCGTCCAGGAAGGAACAGAGCCTGGTCCAGTACTCGGGATCGCAGCCGTTGAACGCGACATCGGCGTATACGCCTCCATAGCGCTCCATGAGGCCGACGATGGAGCGCATCCAGCGCTCTTTCGTATCCCCCCAGCCGGGAAGGAGGTAGCGCTCCCCGAAGTGGGCGAAGTTAACGATTAGCCGCGGAAACTCCGCCAGTATTGGCGCCCAGCGCTCGGGGTCGGTGTACTGCCCCGCCCGCTCTATGCTCACCGTGCTGTACCCCTGGTCGTCGCAGTGCACGGTCAGGGGTATGCCCCTGCCCTCGCAGTAGCCGTAGAGAGCGCGCGCCGCGTCACGGCCCATGCTGTCGCCCGGCCAGGGGTCGAAGCCCAGGGGCGGATAGAGCTTCACGCCGGCGAAGGAATTGCGCGGCGGCTTCTCCGGGTCGCCCGCCCACTTACCCGTTCGCCTGAACGCGGCGAGCTGGGCTGCGGGAGCCTTCTTAAAGCCCTTAAAATAGCGGTCCAGGAGCAGCTCGGTAACGGCGGCGCCACGGAATACGGGATCCAGGCCCAAGAAGGGCCTGATGACGAGCCTGCCTTCGGGCCGCTCGCGCCTATAGCCCCGGATGCCGGCCAGGATTTCCCTTACCGACTCTTCTATGGGCTTGCGCGGCATGCTCGGGTAGTAGCCCTTGGGTATGCCCTCCACGGGTCGGCCGAAATCCAGGAGCAGGGGACAGACGTACCAGCCGTCCCATAGCTCGTCGAGAAAGCGCAAGCCCGCAGGATCCTGCATGCCCTCGGGAGGGTCGTCCAGCCCGGCTGCGAAGCGGCCCTTAAGATCGTCCTCCATGAGCATGAAAACCGCGGCGGCGTCGCATTCCGCCACCGAAAGCATGCCACGCGCCGCCTCGCCCCCATGCCGCAGGAACGAGAAGAGCAGGTAGGAGGGAGAGGTGACCTGGGCCAGGAAGGCTTCGCCCTTGCGCGCGTTAAGGGCTTCCAGAAAGGGGCCGAGCGCGGGCCGGGCCAGGCTCATCACATGGCAATGGCCGTCGAAGAGGAGCTTCATACGGCGCCGCGGAGTACGCGCAGATGCCGCGCCACGGCATAGAGCTTGCGCCTGCCCGCGCTGCCCGCCGCTTCGAGCAGGCCGGAGCGCGCCAGGGTGTAGAGCAGCTTGCGGGCCCTG
>JBGSKZ010000255.1:0-2205 GCA_041741035.1 Treponematales bacterium | reverse complement strand
TCGTACTGGCTTATGCGCGCCTTGCTCTTGGCGTGCCTGCCCTTGGGGCTCATGCGCACCCATTCAAGCTCGCGCTCGAGGGTCTTGGCGCGGGCGGAGTCGCCCTTTTCCTCCATGGCCAGGCGGTCCCGCTTCTGCTCGAGCCAGCTGGAGTAATTGCCCTTCCAGGGTATGCCCTCGCCGCGGTCCAGCTCGAGTATCCATCCGGCCACGTTGTCCAGGAAGTAGCGGTCGTGCGTAACGGCTATGACCGTGCCCTCGTACTGCTGGAGGTGCCGCTCGAGCCAGGCTACGGTTTCGGCGTCTAGGTGGTTCGTGGGCTCGTCGAGGAGCAGTATGTCGGGTTTCTTAAGGAGCAGCCTGCAGAGCGCCACGCGGCGCCTCTCTCCGCCCGATAGCACGTCGACGACCTGGTCGGCCGGCGGGCAGCGGAGGGCTTCCATGGCGACGTCGAGCCTGGTATCCAGGTTCCATCCGTCGGCCGCCTCGATCTTCTCCTGAAGCTTAGCCTGCCTGTCGGCGAGCTTGTCGAAGTCGGCGTCGGGGTCCCCGAAGCCTTCGCTTACCTCTTCGAACTCCTTAAGGAGGTCGACGACTTCCTGTACGCCTTCCGATACTACCTCGCGCACGGTCTTGCCCTCCGCCAAGTGAGGCTCCTGCTCAAGGAAGCCTATGGTGTAGCCGGGGGCGCAATTCGTCTCGCCGTTGAATTCGGCGTCCGCGCCGGAGAGTATGCGGAGCAGGCTCGATTTGCCCGAGCCGTTGAGGCCTATGACGCCTATCTTGGCGCCATAGTAATAGCTGAGGGATATGTCCTTGAGCACCTGCTTGACGCCGTGCTTCTTGGATACCCTGTACATGCTGTAGATAATTTTCTTGTCGTCGTAGGTGGCCATGGCGATGATTATATAATAAAGGGCGCGTTTAGGGGAGGGGAGGGCAGGACGGATCAAATATTTGTCGCAAGTTATATATATATTTTAGCCATGATAAATCCCTTGACCGCGGGCGAAAAGAAGCGCAGTATGAAGCAATGGAAGAGTCTATGCGCCCTAAAGCTGCCGAACGGGCCAGGGTATTCAAGGCCATGGGCCACCCGAGCAGGATGCTAATACTCGAAGCCTTGGCCGCCGGGGCTAAAAACGTGGGAGAGCTAACCGAGCTTGTCGGCTCGGACATATCCACCGTTTCAAAGCATCTGACCGTGCTTAAGAATGCCGGCGTCGTCGTGGACGAGAGCCGGGGCCGCAGCGTCTACTATAGCCTCTACTGTACCTGCATCCCGCAATTCATGCGCTGCGTCGACGAGCTTATCGAGTATAAAGCCTGCCGTATGCCCTGCGCGTCCGCGCTCCAGGCCACGCTGGAGGCTTAAGCCCGGGCGGCTTCGCCGCCACGGGAAGGCAGGCTCGCCGCCGGAGGCGGGCGGTTCATGGCAGCCTGATAACCACGCGCTCGTCGTTCCAGCGCTTCACGTAGCCTTCGCTCTCCATCTTATTAAGAAGGGGCAGTATGTACTTCCGCGACAGGCCCGTGCGTTCCTTGGCGTCGCCTACGCTGAAGCGCTGTCCCGGCTGCCTGCCGCGCAGGGTCGCGGCCACGAGTCCGTCGTAGAGCCCGCGTTCCAAGAATATGCCGCCCTCCAGCACCTGTGCTTTGCGCAGGGAGCAGAGCGCCTTGAGCGCCGCCGCCTCCGAAGCCGGGACGCTCTTGCCGGGCTCAAGGCCTTCCTTGCCCGCCGCCGCAAGGCGCGCCAGGAGCAGCTTCTGGGCGGGGCTCAGCTCAGGCTCCGCGCCCGGTCGCTTCCACGAGGAGCCTTCTTTAACGAGTACCCTTTCGCGCTCAAGGCCTTCGAGCGCGGCCGATACGATAGCCGCGGGCAGCCCCGCGATCGAGTCAGCCTCCGCCCTATTCATGCCCCCCGGCTTGGCGGCGAGCCTCTGGAGAGCCTCCCGCAGGGATGCAAAGCGCTCCCGCGCGACGAGGTAGGAGCCCGCCCGTGCCAGGCCCGCCGCGGCGAGCGTTTCGTCCGGGCTGCCCTCAAGGCCAGGGCAGGACGCCAGCTCGCCGTAGCCCCGCGCAAACAGCCCTACCATGGCCGCTAAGATAGAGCCTTCATCGCCCTTGAGGCCGGCCGCGAATAAGGCGGCCGCTGCTTCGTCGGCCTGGCGGAGGCGATCGCCTAGGCCGCGGCGAGGCTCCCGC
>JBGSKZ010000254.1:0-2084 GCA_041741035.1 Treponematales bacterium | reverse complement strand
GCCCGCGGGCGCGCCTTCCGCGGCGCTTCCGGCCGGGGGGCTGACAAAGGCGGCGCCCTTCAGGTATGGTGTCGCTCCGGCGGTTGTAGCTACCCGCCTCATCAAAACTATGGAGTATTCCCGTGTTCCAAGCCCTCCCTAACGAACTGATTTGGTTCGTCATGCTCGCCGTCAATTTCGTCCTCATACTCGGCGTATACCGCGCGCTCGGCCTCTTGGGCCTGTACATATGGATACCCATGGCCGTCATAATAGCCAATATACAGGTGGTAAAGACCGTGGAGCTCTTCGGCCTTACCGCCACGCTCGGCAATATCGCCTACGCCTCGAGTTTCCTCGTCACCGATATACTCTCCGAGAACCATGGCAAGGCAGCCGCCAGGAAGGCGGTATGGATAGGCTTTTTCTCGATAATCGCGATGACCCTGTTCATGAACGCCGCCCTGCTTTACGCCCCGGCCGAGAGCGACTTCGCGCAGGAATCCCTCGTCACCATTTTCTCTCTTATGCCTCGCATAGCCCTGGCCAGCCTGGCAGCCTACCTGATATCGCAGACCCACGACGTATGGGCCTATGAATTCTGGCGTAAGCGCTTCCCTTCCGACCGCGCGCTCTGGATACGCAACAACGCCAGCACCATGGTGAGCCAGGCCCTCGACACCCTCGTGTTCGTGGGGGTGGCGTTTTGGGGGCAGTTCGAGCTAGGCGTACTGCTGGAGATCTTCCTTACCACCTACCTGATGAAGTGGATAGTGGCAGCTTTGGACACGCCCTTCATATACGCGGCCAAGCGCATGTATGCCAGGGGGCTGATCAAGGCCGCCGTGGACTAGGGCCGCTAGCCCCTGGCTCCAGGGCGGCCCCGCCCTAAAGGCTGGCGCTTAACGCCCGCGCTTAATGCCCGCGATTAGCGCCCGCGCTTAGCGCAGCAGGCCCGCTATATCGGACACGGCCGAAAGGCCTTCGGCTTCCATAAAGGCGCGTATGCCGGCCAAGGTCTCCGCGGGAGCCTCGGGGCGGGCGAAAATGGCGGTGCCGAGCTGCACGGCGCAAGCGCCCGCAAGGAGATACTGCAGGGCGTCGTCGGCGCAGCCTATGCCGCCTAAACCTATGACCGGCAGGGCCACGGCACGCGCCACGCGGTATACGGCGGCTACGCCCACCGGGCGTATGGCGGGCCCGGAAAGGCCGCCGGTCTTCATGGCCAGCACCGGGGCTTTTTTCTTCACGTCTATGACCATGCCCACCAGGGTGTTTATGCAGGAGATCGCGTCCGCCCCCCCCGCCTCCGCGGCTTTGGCGCCGGCCGTTATATCGCTTACGTTGGGGGAGAGCTTCACGATGACGGCTCTCCGGGCGCCTTTGCCTCCTGAGCCGGCGCGGACTCGAGCGCCTGCCTCGGCGGCGTCGCGCAGCCTGCGGGTGAGCCGCTCGATAAGAACGCAGTCCGCGCCGAAGGCCATGCCCCCGTGGGCCACGTTGGGGCAGCTCACGTTGATCTCGTAGCCGCCCACGCCTTCCTCGGCTTCCAGGCGCTCCACTACGCGCAGATAATCGTCCTCGGTCTTGCCCGCCACGTTGACGATAACGGCACAGGCGCGCCCGCGCAGGGTAGGCAGCTTTTCGGCGATAAAGGCCTCGAGCCCGGGATTGGCCAGGCCTATGGAATTGAGCATGCCCGCGGGCGCGTCGGCCAGGCGAGGCGCGGCATTACCAGCGCGGGCTTCGGGCGTCACCGCCTTGGTGTAGAGAGCGCCTAGCGCGTCTATGTCGACGAGGCTTTCGTACTCCTCCCCGTAGCCGAAGGCGCCGCTGGCCGCCCCCACGGGATTGGGCATGATGAGCTCCCCTATGCGTACGCTTAAGTCCATGCCTGGCCCTCCCACGCTATGAGCCGGCCGTCGAACACAGGCCCGTCCGCGCATACCTTCTTATACGAGCCGTCCTTGAGCAAAATCGCGCAGCCGGCGCAGGCGCCTACGCCGCAGGCCATCCACTGCTCGGTAGCCGCCTGGTAGGGCGCGTTCCGCGCCTCGGCGTAACGATCCAGGGCGGCCATCATGGGGCCGGGGCCGCAGGCGTAG
>JBGSKZ010000253.1:0-2128 GCA_041741035.1 Treponematales bacterium | reverse complement strand
GCGCGGCTGAGGCAGTGCGAGGCGCGGAGGAGGCAGTGCGAGGCGCGGAGGTGGCGGGCGGGCGGCCGCTGGTCTTCCTCGATTTCGACGGGGTAATCTGCGACAGCCTACCCGAGTGCTACGCGGTGTCGCGCGCCGCGTTCTACGGCCTTCACCTGCGCGAGCCCGAGCCGGAAAGGGGGCCTGGCGACGAGGCGCTCTTCAGGCGGCTCCGCCCCTACATACGCAGGGGCGGAGATTATATGTTCATTCAGCTGGCGCTGCGGGATGGCCTCGAGCCGCGCACGCAGGCCGACTTCGACGCGCTCATAGCGGAGCGTCGCGAGCTGGACGACTATTTCCACGGCCTCTTCTACCAGGCTCGGCGCGAGCTTCTGGCGGCGGAGCCGGATCGCTGGTACGCGCTCAATCCGCTGTATCCCGGCATGGCGGAGCTGCTCGCCCGCTACGGCGGCGACGATAGCTTCCTCATACTATCCACGAAAGAGGCGTCCTTCATAGAAAAGATACTGGGCTTTAATGGCATAGCCTGGGACTCTTCGCGCGTATACTGCTCGGGCAAGGAAGAGAAGATTTCCTTCATAGACCGGGTCATGGACGAGCGCGGCGCGCGGCGGGCGCTCTTCATAGACGACCAGATAGACCACTTCAAGGGCGCTTCCAGGCATGGACTGCGCTGCCTCCTGGCCGACTGGGGCTACGTGCGCGAAGACTGGCTCAAGGACACGCGCGTGGAGCACGCGACGCTGGAGCGGCTTGATACCCTGTTCCGCGATAGCCTATGATGTAAGCGAAGAGCCATGAGCGCGAAGATACGCCACAGCATACGCAGAAAACTGCTCTTGTTTTATAGCGTGGCCATACTCGCCGTGGTGCTCTTGGACCTGTCCGTGCAAATAGCCGCGTATGGCGCTATTCGCGAATTCGAGGGCCGGCTTTCCCGCTATCACAGCGTGCACCGCTTAAGGCTTGAGCTGGCCAACCACTACGCGCGCACGGAGCGCAACCTTAGGGAAACGGCGCTTAGCGCGATGCCGCCCATAGAAGAAGAGCTCCAGGATTTCCTCTATGTGGTAAGCGGGCTTGAGCAGCTGGAGCCGGAATCGCTCAATGCCTTCTTCGCGCTCCAGGCGACGAGGCGGGGCATAGAAGCCTATTTCGACCGCATCGATGCCGCCGCAGAGCGGCGCATCGCCCTGGACAAAGACTGGTTTATCGACCTGGCCCACGCGGGCCGCATTTTCGGCTACATGGACGCCTATCTGTCTTCTCTCTTATCCGAAGCCATGAACTATGGAGAAGCCCGCTATCAGCTGCTCATCCAGCGCATAAGCGGGATACGCAGGCTTACGTTAAGCGGCCTCGTGCTTTTCGTCGCGCTCTTCGGCATGGCGGCGGCGGCTTTTTCCAAGTCGGTGGCTAATCCCATACGCACTCTCGCCCAGGCCTCCGAGCGCATAGCGGCGGGGGAGCTGGACGTGCCCGAAGTGCACGCGCCTACCGGCGACGAGGTAGAGGTGCTGGCGCGCTCCTTCAATATCATGAGCAAGAGCATAGCCTCCATGCTTACGGACCTGAAGGGCAAGGCCGAGCTGGAGAAGCGCCTGCGCGAAGAGGAGCGCGAGCTCATGGAAAAGGAGCGGGCGCTGCGCGAGGCCCAGTTCATAAGCCTGCAGGATCAGATACAGCCGCATTTCCTCTTTAACGCCCTCAATACCATAGCCCGCATGGCCCTGTTTGAAGGCGCTAAAGAGACCGAGGGCCTATCCCTGGCCTTAGGGCGGCTCTTTCGCTACGCCCTGGGAGCGCCCGAATCCATGGTACGCGTGGAGGCCGAATTGGGCATAGTCGAGGAATACCTGTCCTTCCAGGCCCTCCGTTTTGGCGCTAGGCTCAGCTGGACCATCACGGCCCAGGACGCGGTCAAGGGCGCTCTCATACCACGCTTCAGCATACAGCCCTTCGTGGAGAACGCGGTGCGGCACGGCATAGAGCCTCGTGAGGACGGGGGCAGCGTGAGCATAGAGGCCCATAAAAAGGGCGCTAGGCTCATGCTGAATATCGTCGATACGGGCGTAGGCATGCCGGCGCAGGCCAAGGCGCGCAAGCCCGCCGCGGGGGCCGGCGC
>JBGSKZ010000252.1:0-11395 GCA_041741035.1 Treponematales bacterium | reverse complement strand
CGCGCTCGGGCGTCTCATTCAGGAAGGCTAACAAAAGGCAGTCGCCGGCGCGCGACGCTGCCAGGCTTTCGCTCCAGTTTTTGGTGCGTAGCAGTTCGAGTTCGACTCCCGCGCGGGCGGCTATGAGCCGGAGTAATTCCGCCGCTATACCCGTGTACGTGCCGGCTGAATCGACCTTCTCATAAGGTTCCCAGTCGTTGTCCACGCAGAACTTGATAGGGCTAAGCCTCTCAAGGTATACCCGCTCTTCCAGGCTCAGGACAGGAGGCGCTACTGGAAAATCCAAGGGTATCCTGGGGGTGGTGAGGGGTTTGCCAAGGAGGGCATACAGGGTCAGGCCGATCGCAAGGGAAATAGCTATGAGAAGTATCGCGAAGGACCCATGCATTCGAGGCGATTTGTGCGGATGGGGACGATCAGGAGGAACGCTGGCTTGGTACACCTAACAAAGTCTAGTGGGGCCGCTATGCGCGGTCAATGCCGCCGGCGTGGACTAGCGCGACGAGTGACAGGAGACCAAGTCCTGGAGGGCCTATAGGCGCAAAGATGGGACTAGCCACGCGCGACGCCAGGGAATCACGACGAATAGCTGCGGACGGCGATTAATCAAGAAAGTTCGGCTTCATATCTCCGAAGCGTGGCGATTTCGCGCGGCAGGTGGATCTCGTAGGGCTCCCACCGAATCCATTCTCCGCTGATGCAGCCCGCGTAGTTGATGCTCCGTAACAGTTGGAGGGCGCGCCGATGATCTATGCCGCCAGTGCCGATCGGCATCATTTGATCGATATCGCCGGTACCGATAGCCTTGAACGTCGCCTGCCCGGGTCCCATGCCATCGTGCACGTGGACATGCCCGATCCAGGGTTTCAGCGCCTCGAAGGCTTCATCCATCGTGTAATTGCACACCCTGACCGGGTGCATGATGTCCCAGTTGGCGGCCACGGCCGGGTGATCGACCCGGCGGAGGACGGCGGCGACATGCCGGGGATCGCACCAGTCGTCATGGGTCTCTATGCAAAGCCTGACGTTTCGTTCGCCGGCATGGCCGGCGACGGACGTAAGGAGGCGTGCCATGGTATCGATCGCGGCTTTCCGGCTTAGGCCTTCAGGGATTTTGCCGCCGAACACCCGCAGCGCCGGCACCCGCAAATCTCCGGCCAGGTCGATGCGCTCGTGCGACTCTCGAAGCACCCGGTCGGACGCCGCGGGATCGGCGTAGTGCAAAGAAGTAGCCAGGCAGCTCAACTCGATCCCGGATGCCACCATCTGGTCCACGATGGCCCGTCGGGCGTCAGCGCCGATCGCTGCTTCGACCCCGTGCGCATGCCCCAAATCGATCCGGGGCTCAAGGCCGTCATACCCAAAACGCCGGGCAAGCTCTATCATCTCGGCCAGCGTGCTGTCCGGCGTGGAAAAACTCATGAATGCATATTTCATCGCGCGCCCCTCGTTCGTTCGTTGGTCTCCGTCCGGCGCAGCGCCGGACGCTCGGGTCGATGCCTGGCGAAACGTTCGCCGCCTGTCTATTCCACGCCCACCCACGCGCCGTCTTTTGCCGCCGACTCATACATTCGGTCCAGGACAAGGCGGCTGCGGCGTCCGTCGCGTCCGTCGCATACCAGTTTTGCGCCAGTCCGGATGGCGGCGGCAAGGTTCTGCGCCATATTCGTCCACGGTAGCATATCCGGCTCGGGCGGAAGCTCTTCCCAATTCCCGCGGACATGCCATTGCTCGATGGGCACGGAGTAGGGCCCGCCGAAATTATACGTGACGGCGCCTGCCGTACCGTACAGCTCCATGTTCATATACCAGGTGTCGACCGGATAGGACGTCGTGGCGAAAAGCTGTACCACTGACCCGTCGCCGTACTCCCAGGCGGCGCAGCCGAGGTCTTCGGCCTCTATCTCATGGGCCTGGGTCCACTTGCGCATCGACACTCGCTTGGGCATGCCCAGGAAATACACCAGTTGGTCTATATGATGTATGGTCTGATTGCTCATGACCCCGCCGCCATCCATGCGCCGAGTGCCGCGCCATCCGCCGTTGGCTCGGTAGTACTCCATGGTCCTTAGTATACGCACCGACATGTTCCCGCCGAGCGGCTTGCCGATTTCGCCTTTGGCGATGCGCTGTTTGATGCGCTGGGACGTGCGCTCCAGGCGCAGGGCGAAGTCGACGGCGAGCAGCTTGCCCGCCTTGTCGGCCGCTTCGATCATGCGATCGCAGGCGGCGAGGTTCGCTTCCATCGGCTTCGTCGATATCACGTGCTTGCCCGCGTTCAATGCCGCGACGGCGAAGTCGGCGTGCAGGCCGGTCGGGGTCATAACGAAAACCGCCTCGCAGTCCTTGCGTTCAAGCCAGGGATCGATCGTCGTGGTCCATTCGCAGCCGAGCTCGGCGGCGGCTTTCTCCGCCTTTTCGGCTATGAGGTCGACTACTCCGATGAGCTCCGTGCCCGGTTCCGCGCTAAGCAGCCGCGCTCGCTCGAGCCCCATCCCCAAGCCGACCACGACGAACTTGACCGGCTCGAAATCCAGCCGCGGGGGCCGCTTCTGGGCGGGGGCGCCGCCGGGCCAGGCCTGACGGACCCTGTCGAGGAGGCGCTTGGACATTTCTAGATTGCTTAGCGATTTATCCGGATTGTGCGTCTCGATGGAGATAGGTCCCTTATATCCGTTTGCGGCCAGGTTTCGAAGGAGTTTCTCCCATGGGACGGTCAGGTCGACGAGGCCCGGTATCGCGCCTTCGGCTTTAACATGGACAGAGCGGCTGCGCCTTACACGCTCGGCGATACCCTTGTCGTCGGGCGGGCCGTCATCGAGCCATTCGTTGGCGCAATCCCAGGCCAACCCCCATTCAGCTACGCCCAAGGCGTCCAGAACCGAGAGGCATTCGGGAACGGTGACATCGCAGTTCTCGAAGACAAGCGTCAGGCCTGCCGCTTTGGCGCGATCGGCCAGAGGTCCAAACCGGTCGAGCACCTTCTGAAGCAGGTCCGGCCGAACCGTAAGCGCGCCCTTTTGTGCCGCCTCCGGTTGCCAATAAAAGAAAGAGCGAACGAGCCGGCAATCGAATTTATCCGCCGCGCGAATGATCCCTTCGAGTTTGCTTTTCTCGGATTCTAGTTGAAGGGTTTCGGGCAAGTGTAGCTTGGCGAGCGATGACTGCAGACAGGCGACCTTCAGGCCGTGTTCGCTAAGGAGCTTGGCGACGCCGTCCATCTCCGCGTCGTCGAGATCGCAGAACTCCCTCCCCAGGATTCGTCCGCGCAAGTCTATCCATTCAAGGCCCCAGTCCTGGAAATGCGGGACCCCCTGGGCGATGTCTAAGCCTATTTCGTCATTGAATATCGATAGCCGCATTTATTCGTCCTTTCCAGCCCTCAGTCCGTATCCGACATGATCGGCTGTATCGCGTTGTCGCATGCTAACATGCGCCTAGCTGCGGCTCTTGTCTTGCGTTGACATTATCCTTGTCCCATATTGATTATCATATTGGTTATACATGGGGATCGGGGCTTGCGAAGCTAGCTGCCGCGTATGGACATTATTCTTCTTATATAGGTATCCGGAGGGCCTTCGCCATGGGTTTCAAGACGGCAATGCATAAACTTTCTGGGGCTATGAGTCCATTGGCCGACTGGCGGCACTTTGTCCGCAGAACACGCCGTATCCCGCCGTTTAGGCTCAGAGGGTTGTACCCTTCTGGATGCCGACGAAGGCAGAGTTGTCGCGGAATAGCACTTCGCTCAGATTACCGTCTTTGGCCCTCTTCCGGAACTCCACGGGCGAGAGGCCATAGGCTTTCTTAAACAGGTGGTAGAAATGGCTCAAGCTCTCGAAGCCTACGTCGACGCTGATATCGACGATTTTGTCTGAACTGAAGATCACCGCCCTCGCGGCATGCTCCAGCCTGAGCTCATTTATGAATCTCGTAGGGGATTTGTTCAGGTACTTCCGACAGCTCCTTGATACATGTTCTTCGCTTTTTCCCGCCAAGCGCATCATCGCGGCCAGCCCTTCTATGAAATTTTCCTTTTTCATCATCTCGAGCGTGAGCCATTGCAGCCAGAGCGGCGTCTCGGTTTTCTTTTTCTCGGGCATTATAGGGAAGCAGGTAACGATGATGCTCATCAAGGTGATGCGGAATACGGAATCGCAATTTGCCCGTTGGATGTGTTTGGAAAGGATGAGTCGTTCCAGTTCCTTTACCAGGGCATAATGTTCGCCTTGCGACACCTGCGCCACCGGCGGCAGCGCGGGAGAGAGAAGGCGCTGCGGCTCGAAACCTTCTCCCAGATAGTTGAAGAGCGCCAGTACGGTATCGGCGGGGATCAGCATATTGATTATTTCAAAATCCTCCGACATCGAGTCGTAGGAGTGGCTGTCTTCCGGCCGGATGAATACGATAGACCCTTTTTTAAGACGCTGGACCGCGCCGTTGACCAGGTGCTGTGCCGTACCGTGGTTAACCAGAAATAGCTCGAAGTAATCGTGGCTGTGCCGGATCCTCAACTGCCTGCGGTCGCTTATGAGGCTGGCGTACTCGTGGGAAGGATCGCCGGTGAACCGGCTCAACCGTAGCTTCATGCATGTCCCCCGACAATAAAACATCAATATAGAACAATAAAAACGTCAATTCAAGACAAGACCGCTCACATTTAATACAGCACCATGAGTTCATGAACAACTTCAAGGTGAAGAACCCGAGAACCGACCTAAGCTTCGAAATAGCATTCACGAAGGCGTACCGCAAGGCGGTAGATAGCTATACGCATCCGGCTAAGATAGAAGCCGCGTGCCTCCGCGCCCAGTTTCCGGCGATACTCCACCCCATACAGGACGAGGACCTGATCGCCGGTCGTTTCCAGATGGGGCTCGTCGGGCTGGGCATACAGCACCAGACGGGCGGATTCGGCTTCTACATCAACGAGGACAAGGTAGTAGCCGAGCTTGAATTCAAAGCGGGGAGCGCGCGGTACCGCGAGGATCTGCACGACCTACTGACCTACTGGAAAGGCCGCAGCACCAACGCGGTCGTGCTCAGGAACCGGCCCGAGGCTATCCGCGAGGCGCTTCCCAGCGATCTTTGGAGGACTATGCCCCTTCCGGCATCGCCGATTCTGCGGATGGCCGGCGCTTATGTCGATTTCGACAAGCTCGTGAAGATAGGCCTCCCAGGCCTCGCCGCCGAAGTCGACGGCTTCAGGAAGAAGGCCGCAGTAAACGGTGGGGACGTAGAGCTGTTCGAGGCTATGCTCGACGTGATCGCGCTGATCGGCGAGGTCTGCTTCCATTACGAGAAGCAGGCGCGCTTGCTTGCCATGGGAACGAAGGATGAAGACCGCCGCGGAGAACTTGAGCGGATGGCCCAGGCCCTGGCCGCGATACAGGTAGCCCCGCCCAAGTCCCTGCTCGAGGCGCTGCAGCTCGTCTGGATCTACGGAGTTATGGCGCCCCTCATCGAGTTCGGGCGGCTGGACGTCTACGCCGGCGACCTCTACGCCCATGATGTCGCAACGGGCGTCATCACCGAGGAAGGCGCGGTCGCCCTGGTCGAAAGCCTGTTCCGCCTGATCGACCACCTGGATTGCGAGACCGACGGCCGGGTCATAGTCGGTGGCTACGGCCGCCGCAACCCGGAGAACGCGGACCGGATGTGCCTGGTCGCTATAGAAGCCTGCCGGCGAGTCAAGGAAGTCCTGCCTCAATTCACCCTCCGCTTCAACGACGGCACGCCGAAAGCGGTGTGGGACGCGGCGATGCGCTGCATCGAGGAGGGCAGGACCTACCCGCTCTTGTACAACGACGAAGTCCTGGTTCCCGGCGTCATGAAGGCCTTCGGCGTGGACCGCGCGCGCGCCGAGACCTATATGCCCCTGGGCTGCGGCGAGATAGAACTGGACCACTTTAGCTTCGGGACGCCCAGCGGCTCGCTCAACACCCTGAAGATACTCGAGCTGGCGATACGCGGCGGCTACGAGCCGATGACCGACCAGCGGGTAGGGCCGGCTACCAAAGCCCTAGCCGCCTGCGCCAGCTACGAGGAGTTCCTGTCCGAGTACAAGAAGCACCTCGATTACTACGTGCGGGCGCAGGCGGTATTCGAAAAGTACGAGTACGAGATAACCGGCCGCATGCACCCGTTCATGATGGTCACGATGCTGTACGACGGCTGCCTGGAGCGCGGCAAGGCCGTGTTCAATGGCGGCTGCGCCTTCTTAGGCGGCACGCTGGAGATGTACGGCAACGTAAACGCGGCCAATTCGCTGTCCGCGATCAAGCGCCTCGTGTTCGACGGAAAAACGATGAGCGCCGAAAAAATGGTCGACGCGATGGACCGCAACTTTATCGGCAGGGAAGCCGAGCTCAAATTGATGCGGGAAGCTCCCAAGTACGGCAACGACGACGACTACGTCGATTCGATCTTCGTGGCACTTCACGATTACCTGAACGACAGCATAAAGGAACAGGCGCCGAAGGTTGGCCTCGACAGCTACCTGGGGGTGACGATAAACAACGCGCAGAACACGACCCTGGGCCGATGGGTCGGCGCGACCCCCGACGGCAGGAAGGCGGGGACCCCGATGGCAAACGCCAACAATCCCGCCCCGGGGACCGACAGGAACGGCGTAACCGCCATGCTCAACTCGATACTGAAGCCACGCCACGACAACCACGCGGGCATGGTGTCGAACATACGCTTTACCCGGGAACTGTTTACCGAATCCCGCGGCAAGATGCACGGCCTCGTTAAAAACTACTTCAACCGGGGGGCGGCGCACGCGATGATCTCCGTGGTAGGCAAGGACGACCTGCGCAACGCTATGCTGCGGCCTACGGAATACCGTGACCTGATAGTCAGGGTGGGCGGATTTTCCGCCCGCTTCGTGGACCTTAAGAAGGACGTGCAGCAGGAGATCTATGACCGCGTCACCTACTGAGGGCCCGAGCGCCATCGTCTACGATATCCAGCGTCTGTCGCTCAACGACGGGCCGGGTATCCGGACGACGGTGTTCCTCAAGGGCTGCCCGCTTAGCTGCGCCTGGTGCCACAACCCGGAGTCCTGGGAACGGGAACCCAGGCTCGCGTACACCGATGCATTCTGCCGGTTCTGTGGCGAGTGCGCGCGCGTCTGCCCTACGGGGGCGCACTCGTTCGAGGCCTCCGCCGACGGAAAAACCGTCCACCGGTTGGACTGGTCGAAATGCAGCGCCTGCGGGAAGTGCGTGGAAGCCTGCCCTTACGACGCGCTTGAGCTCTGCGGACGGGAGTACTCGGTGCGGGATCTCTTTGAAGCGCTGGCGCCTGACCGGCCGTACTACTCGATCGGGGAAGGCGGCGGCGTGACGCTGTCCGGCGGCGAGCCTATGGCGAGTTTCGACTTTGTAGAGGCCTTCCTGGAACGGAAGGGGAAGCTGCACGTGTGCCTGGAAACCAGCGGCTACGCTCCGGCGGAACAATTCGAGCGGATCGCGCCGATGGTCGACCTATTCCTGTACGACTGGAAGGTTACGCCGACGGAGAGGCACCGGCAGCTGTGCGGGGTAGGCAATGAGCTGATCGGCACCAACCTGCGGCTTCTCTGCGGCATGGGGGCTAACGTTCTGTTGCGCCTGCCCTTGGTCCACGGGGTGAACGACGACGAGGAACATCTAAAGGCCGTCGCCGAGTTGTTGCGGGAGCTTCCTCAGATACGAGGCGCGCAGATCATGCCGTATCATGCGCTGGGATCGGCCAAGGAAAGCCGCTTCGGCCTGGCCGGGCAGACTATGGCCCAAGCAAACACCGGAAGCGGGCAGGCGGCATCGTGGCTGAAAAAGCTCGAATCCTTCGGGGCCATGAACGTTTTTGTCTGATATAGGTTATTCTTCCGCTTAAGCGGATGAACGATTAAGGGGGTACGATCATGAAGAGATTGCATCAGGTGATTCTGGCTGCCGCGATTTGCGTTCTCGCTATCGCTCCGGCCGCGTTTGCAGCAGGCCAGAAGGAACCGGCGGCGCCGGCTCCGGCCGCGAAGGGCTCGCTACTGGTTTCGCGCTGGGCCGGCCCGCACGCGGATTTCCAGAAGCAGCTCGTCCAGAGCTACCCGAGCGCGGCTGTCCGCATCGACGACATCGATTACGGCAGCCTCAAGCAGAAGCAGCTCACCTCGTTCCAGGCGGCTATGGGCTCGGGGAATTACGACGTTGTGTGGGTGAACAGCCAGTGGATGAAGGAGTACGTCGACGCCGGCTACATCCTGCCCATCGATGACTTGGTCAAGAAATACAAGCTCGACACGGGCATCTACGCCAAGGGCATGATGGATGGCGTGGTATTCGGCGGCAAGACCTACGGGCTTCCTACCTATACCCAGTGCCTTATCCTGGCCTACGACTCGGCCGCCTTTGAAAAAGAGAATCTCAAGGTGCCGAAGACCGCCGACGAACTCGTCGCCGTAGCCAAGTACTTCAAGGAGAAGTATGGCACCGGCATCGCGATCCCCGCCAAGCAGGGCGGCGCGGCCGCCACGCTATACTCGCAGCTCCTGTTCTCTTCGGGCGGCTACTACTTCGACAAGAGCGGCAAGCTCGACCTCCTTTCCGAGCCCAGCCTCTACGCCGCGAAGATCTACGACCAGCTCGCCCAGTACTCCGTCCGCGGCGCCACCGCCTGGCACCATGACGAGACCGCCGAAGCCGTCCGCACCAAAGTCGCCCCCCTGGGCCTGATCATGAGCGGCCTGGCGGGCCTGAACGCGGATCCCGAGAAGTCGCTGGTCGTGGACACGGTCAAGTACGCGACCATCAACGGCAAGACCGGAGATACCGCGGCCAACAATGCCTTCTGGGTGTGGGCCATCGCCAAGAACTCGAACGACGTCGACGAGTCTTTCAAGTTCATATCCTGGTTTACGAGTCCCGCCATCGAGAAGAAGCAGACCCTCGAGAACAAGCAGATAAGCGCTATCACCGCGCTCTCCGAGGATCCGGAAGTCCAGAAAGCGATGCCCTACCTCTCCGTGGTCATGAAGCAGATATCCAACGGCAAGATGGACCCCGCGCTCAAGAGCTTCCAGAGCCTTAAGGACGCACTCATCGTCGGGCTTTCGAAGATAGCGACCACCGACACGCCCTCAGACGAAGTTATGAAGGGCATACAAGAACAGCTGAAGGCAGTAGACTTCAGCCAGTGATGACAAGACCGCCGCCCGCGCGCCAGAATGACAGGCGCGCAGGCGGCGGCTTCTATCTCCACCGCCAAGGAAAGCTCGATGCGAAGCAACAGACGAAGCGCCTACGCCCTGTCGATGGAGAAGGGCGACCTCCTCCCGACCCTGCTCATGGCGCCTGCCGTGGCCCTGGTATTTTTCGTCATGGTGGTGCCGCTATCCTACGGCGTCCTTTTAAGCCTCTTCAATTTCGAGTTCGGCGCCTTCGACTTCCGGAAAGCCTTCGTAGGCTTCAGGCACTACGTAACGTTCCTAGGCGACGAGACCGCCCTACGCGCGGTCGCCAACACGCTGATGTTCTCGGCGGGCGCGATCGCGGGCGACTTCGTCCTCGGGACGCTCGCGGCAACGTTCATCCATTCTTTCTCGCGATCGATCGCGCGTTACATACGGCCTATCGTGACCGTGCCGCTCCTCGTGTCCCCGATCGTTGTGGGACTGATATGGCGCTACATCTACGACCCGCAAGGCATACTGTATTGGCTGATGGATCGGGTCGGGATACCCTTCGAGGCCTTCCCCGGCGTGACGAGCGCCTCCACCGCGCTTCTGTCGACCATCATAGCGCACTGGTGGCAGGTCGTGCCGTTCATGATCATCGTCCTCACCGCGGGCCTCGTCTCGATCCCGTCGGAACTGTACGAGGCGGCCTACATCGACGGCGCAGGTCCGGTGAAGACCTTCTTCAGGATTACCCTGCCGATGCTCAAGGACGTGTACCTGGTCATCCTGCTCATCAGCGGGGTAGACACGATAAAGGTCTTCGACATCATCTTCGCGCTGACGGGCGGCGGGCCGAACAACTCGACGGTGTCACTGAGCATGTACGCATACAACCAGGGCTTCGCCAATTCGAACTTGAGCTACGCTATGGCCATATCGGTGGTCGTGATGACGCTCACGTTCGTCATATTCGGCATCCCCTTCATCCGACAAAACCGCGGCCGGAACGACCGCTAGGAAACAAGGAGAACCATAATGGTAAAGAGAAATCGATGGTATCTCCGCGTCATCAAGCTTTCCGGACTGGCCTTGCTGATGCTGTGGACGGTAACGCCGGTGTATATCATCGTATCCAACGCGTTCCGGAAGACGCTCGACATCAAGAAGATGCCGCCGGATCTTATCTTCACCCCTTTCTTCAAGCATTTCGAACGGCTGTTCGCGCTGGACAACTTCCTAAAGTACTTCCTCAATTCAATCATCATCTCCGTCTCCGTCACCTTCGTGACCATAGCGTTCGGGACCCTGGCCGCGTACGGGCTCAAGCTGTTCCGCTCGCGCGTCGGCGAGCGGCTTTCGAATCTCTTGCTCCTCGGAAAGCTCGTCCCGGCCATCACCGTGCTGCTGCCGATGTACATCATCATGAACCGGCTCCACTTGACCGGTACCTACTTCGGTCCCATCCTGGCGCACGCGGCGATGGGCATCCCGTTCATCACCTGGATCATGACCTGCTTTATCCGGGACATACCCAACGAGCTGCTGGAATCGGCTACGGTCGACGGCTGCTCGCGTATGCGCTCGTTTTTCCACATCATATTCCCTATGCTGACGCCGGCCATCGCCTCCGCGGTGATACTTATCATGCAGTTCTCGTGGAATGAGCTATTGTTCTCGCTCCAGCTGACCAATATCGACACCTACCCGCTAACGGTCGGCATAGCGCGCTACGTCGGCGCCATCTCCGTCGACTGGGGCAAGAGCTCCGCCGCGGCGACCATCACCATCGTGCCGATCATAATCGTCGGCTTCTTCATGCAGAAATACCTGGTAACCGGCATGACCGCCGGAGCCGTCAAGGGCTAGGTCCGGCAAGTCCGGCATAGGCGCGAATTCCCCTAACAGGAGCATCCACGATGATTTTCGGCGCACAATATTACCGTCCGCCCTTCCCCGGCCGCGATTGCTGGGAAAGGGATATGGCGAACATGGCGCGGCTCGGCTTCAATACGGTCAAGCTGTGGGCAGTCTGGAACTGGATAGAGCCAAAACGCGGCGAACTGGACTTCTCGGAGCTCGACGAGCTCTGCGCCCTGGCCAGTCGGCACGGGCTTGCCGTGGTGATAAACACGATCCCGGAAGGCGCTCCGACCTGGAGCCTAGCGGGCAACGCCGACGCCCTGTACCGGACCGCCCGCGGCGAGCAGATCGCTTACGGCGGCCCGCCCAACCTGC
>JBGSKZ010000251.1:0-34079 GCA_041741035.1 Treponematales bacterium | reverse complement strand
CAGGCCGCCCCTGGAGCGCGTGCTGAGCGCCCGCGGCCGCGTAAAAGCCCCCTGGTGCCACTTTGCCCTGCCCTCGGACGCCGCGCCCGACCGCCTCATCAAATTCAGCGAGTCCGTAGGCCTGCCCAAGGACCGCCTCGTAGCCTCCTATCTCTACGCCAGGCCCAAAAGCCCGCCCAAAGACGCCGAGCAGGGCGGCATACGCATAATTTCCGACCACTTCCGCCTGCCCGACGGCGGCTTCGGCCGCTACGCCTGCTGCAAAACCGGCTACAGCCTCGTACGCGGTAGCCTGGCCGACCTGCCCTCAGGCAGCCTCGCCCTGCTGGACGCCCCCCTGCCCGGCATAAACGGCGAGCGCGACGCCAAGTCCGGCGCCGTCATCATACGCGCCTTTAGCTCCATGACCCCGGCCCCACTGCCCCAGCGGCAGCCGGAAGCCGCCTTAAAGCCCGCAGCCTCCTCCCCGCCTGCTAAGCACAGCTACGGCAGGTCACCAAAAGCACCTCATCAAACCCAAAAAGCGCCGCAGGAAAATCATAAAGCGCCCGGGGAAGCCCCAAAACGCCCGCCGCGCCCTTACCACAAACCCAGCGACGGCCGCAGCCCCAAGCCCCCACACGGCGGGAGGACGGGCAAACCCCGCCCTCCCCGCGGCGAAACGAAATTTCCGCGCGGCGACAGCTAAGGCGCTTGACACGAACGCCCCGCGCTCGGTATAGTGCCGCCTGTCAGCGATGACGTGGGGGCGTAGCGAAGCTGGTTATCGCGCCGGCCTGTCAAGCCGGAGATCGCGGGTTCAATCCCCGTCGCTCCCGAAACCCGCGCCCTGCGCGGGTTTTTTCTTTTACGGGCTGTAGCGCAGAGGCTAGCGCGCTTGGTTCGGGACCAAGAGACCGGCGGTTCGAATCCGCCCAGCCCGACGTAAAAACAGCGGGTCACCTTATCGGGTGACCCGCTTTTTTTATATCCGCACGGGCTGGACGTATTCGAACCGAGCGAGCGCGCCGCGGTAGCGGCGAAAAGGTGCCAGGGATGGCACCGTCAGCGAGCGAGGCGGGCTGGAGCGCTGTCGACAGGATGTCGACGCGCGGAAGCCGAATCCGCCCAGCCCGATACTAGAAAGTTGCTGACTTATAAACCAGCGTTAGTCAGCACCATTGTACTTGAATATTTGCACTGGGTTTCTATCTCTAATCTCCATATGTCAAAGAGACCGAGAAACGCTCCCAGTACTTGTCTGCTAGCACAATGATGTCGTCTGACTTATCTAAATCTGTGCCGTTATCATAAACTTCTATCAAGTCCTTGGTATCAAGCGAAACGACAATAGTAGCCTTCTTGCGTACGAGCGACAGCGTAATCGGATCCATGGGCATGAGAAGGGTATCGGTATTGTAGTCGAATTCCCGGTCTTCAGCCGTCCGTGCCATGGGAACTTGGTTTGTGAATACATGCCACTCTACATAATGGGTGTCAGAGTCAGGCTGATACTTCTGAGAGGCCGGAACCTGGCGAGGGTAGAGATACTGAAGTGTAAAAGTATAGAGATCGCCTACTTGCGCCTTCCGTTCGAAGTACCGGCCTGGCTCGGGGATGAAAACCTCCCTCTTGAGTTGGTCGAGGTATCCTTCGGCGCTAAAGTCGCCCGAAAAGCTGAATGTGAAATCTTCTTCGAAGATATACTCACCTATTTCGACAGGAAGCCGTGAAGCTATATCGCTTAACGCTCCACCGTAGCCGGGAAGTTCGACGGTAATCTGGTTCTCAGTCCATGTCGTATGGTCTGGCCTGTTTGGATTGCCTCTCCCGACGTGAACGCCATGTCCTGCCATGAAACGAAGCTCAAGCTTGTCATAGCTACCCTGCGGCAAGCTTATAAAATTCGAGGCAACAGGCGAGCCAAAATCAGCTAGAAACTGGCTCGGATCGTCAAGAGCAGCGATATCCGGACTCCGTATGAAAATATTCCCGAAAGGATTACCCTCGTCAAGCAGGAGTATCTCGCCAAGCTCTATTGGAAGCACCACGGCTGTTGGTGTGTATGTGCCAACAAGCGTACCGTAGGTACTATAGAAGCCGCTTACATAATCCATGGATGGATCGGTAACCATCCTTGACGATGCAGAGCCAACTATAGTGCCTCTGCTTGCTGATCGCGCGGTTCCATCGCTCGTAACAAAGGTCAAGCGACCGAGGGTAGCTCCAGAACGATAAAATGGCATTTCTCCACAAGAAACAAGCAAGGCAGAAAGAATAGCTATAAGCGCATAGGTATGTTTCATTTAGACACCTTGAACCGGTAGCCAACTGCTAAAGCAATCCTTGGATTAACGATAAATCTATCCAGGTCGGTATAGGCAGTTACTCCAGGAAGAAAAGACAAATCGAGACCCGAAACCAATCGAAGCCGGAGGGGTATAGTCAGCTCGACTCCTCCAGAACCTGGCCACAATAGCACTTCAAACGCGAGGCCGGTCCAAAGTTGCATAGGCAAGCCAATTTCCCATCTTAACCCAGCCTTAAAGGGTACTCCAAAGGCTCCCCCAAAGTACTCGTACGCCGTACCTAGGCTTATCTGGAGCGAAGACCGCTCACGAAGAATTGCATAGTAGTTTAGCTGAGCGCCTAGTTCCAAGAATAAATCTGGCCAGAGATAGGGCGAGTATGCCATATACCAAATCTCAACGCCGAATCTTCGAGCCAATGGAGTTTCCCAGACCATTTCAACAGGGATCGCGACAAGGATACGGCTGAGCGTAGGCACTACAGGACCGCCGAACTCGGCAAATTCGACGTAAAAATCATTACCCTGAGCGGCCAATGGAACCAAAGATAGCGCAAGCATCAATAACAAAAGCGCAAGTAATTTATTCATAATTCCTCAATGTATAATTCCTGATTAAAAGCATAGATGGCCGCTATAATCCTGTCAAGAAAAAATAGGAGCACAAACTATTGTGCTTCTCAAGCGACGAGCCGACATGCTTTGTAAAACCATGATATTCATTCTGTTTAGGATGGATTCCTTTAATCAGACCGTTACCGGATCGAGTTCGCATCCCCAGGCTATGATAAGAAAGAAATCTGGATATCGGGCTCGCTTGAGGGCGGCTGGTACATCGCGGGGAATTTCCTGCTGGGAGGATTCATAGGCTGGCTCATCGTCGATCCGCTAACGGGCGCCATGTGGAAGCTCCGCCCGGAAACCGTTCAAGCACGAATGGATAAGACTATCAACTTAGCAAGCACGGGATCTCTGTACCTCATACTAGCCAAACAGGTAACTCCGGAACTCATGCGCGAAGCTGTACTGATATCGCCCGAGTCTTCATCTTAATATTTATTATAATAAGCTGATAACATAATAATTATAAAACCAGTAAAGACCGGCGAGCTAAGAGTAAGCGGCGCGCCGATCTTTATGCTTACTAATCGTATGGTTCTCATGAGGCTCGTACGGAAAAGCTCGAAGATGGCTAGAGCCTTGGGCATAGCTCGACCGAGCGTAGAAAGACGCTCCCGGTCCGCTTGGATGAGGACCGGGACGCGATGAGCCGTCTCTACTGCCTGGCGGGCGCAATCCCTCGTCGCCGTGGCGAAGAACTCGATCCAAAGCTCCCATCCGCCCTCGGCGCGTACGCCATTGAGCAGGCGATAGTACTCGGCGCGGTGGGACAAAAAATAGGGGGAGAGGTAGAGGATGGGATTACCATTCGCTATCCTCTGGGCATAGCAGACCTTACAGAGCTCTTCGGCAATCCATTTAACTATATTACCTACGCTAAATTCGCCCAATTTTTAACGAAATCGCGGACAATTCCAATGGTCCTTCCTTATTCTCGTTCCAAAAGTCCGTGGTTTCGGAACATGGGCTCCATCATGCGATCAGGGGACGAAAACGCCCTTTCCAAGGAAATCCTTGATGCAGGCTTGTATGGGGTCTTCGCCCGCGGCGATGAGGATGTCAGGAGCCGTACCCACCTCATTATTGTAAGTTCCATCGGGATTGAGGCCACAACTCCAAGAGATGTTGGCGATGAATCCGGAGTTTGGAAGCTTAAAATAGAGAGGGGGGAAGAGAATCCCATCGCCCCCTGAGTTCTCAACACCTACGATGGTCGCGAAACCGGTGGCTTTTACCCATGAAAGGAGAGCGTCGGAAGCGGAGAAACAGCCCCTATCCTGAATGATGTAGAGGGGACCGTGGGGAATGGAGGCTGAGCCGTCAAGGGGTTCCATGAAAAAGGTAAAGTTAACAAAATAGTCAAAGGATGCAAGGTCATCAGGATGGGCGATGGGGCCGGATATCTCAGTAATAGGCATAATCCCTTCCAAGCCCTCCGTCCATTCCCTCGTCAGGGGACTATCTCGGAACAGGATGCGAAAGGATGCGCCTCGTGCTTCATTCAGGAATGGTGCGAAGAGTATAGCAATGGCTGATCCAAGGCCGCCTCCATTTCCGCGGATGTCGATGATGACCGGCTTTCCATATGCCGAATAGTCGCGGTAAAAGGAAAAGATTCGATCGTTCCAATCGGCCATTTGGGAAGGAGCCAGCGAGAAACTCTTGACCCGAAGGTAGAGATAATCGCTTCGATCCTCCATAGAGAGATCCATAGGAGGAAGAACCGGCCCCCCGATCTGGGCGCGGATCTTTGCGTCCTTGTAAGGTCCCTCAGGATCGAAGGCCATGGCCCTTTTTTTAGGTAAATCCGGAGCGGATTCATCCCAATCACCGCCCCCGCCACGGACGGCATAGTCATAGCTGGAAAGTATCCTTGCGTGCCCATAGGGACCGAGCGCGCCAGCCATGAGGCCATCCAGGGTTTTACGAAAGATGTCACTGTGGATACCATAGTCAGAATAATCGCGGGAGAGGCGGTCTTTGGCGCGTTGTTCCCAGTCTATGCCTGCACGCTTGAGCATAGGGAGGAAGGGGTAAGTTCCCATCATTTGATCGTAAAGATAGCGCATGTCTCTATTCTGAGGAGAATCAGGGACTGAATCCATGGACACCATATGGGGGGCTATGTCCGGCGCTAACTCCTTGTAGGTATGGGCAGCCTCTGTAGAGAGGCAGGAAAAGTAGACAAAGGTGCTAAGACAGATGACAGCGAGAGCTATAGACTTGCTCATAATGATCTTCTCTTCATCATTGAACGACCTTATTATTCCGGTTTTTCAGGCTTTAGTATTATTTAACCGCTCCAGATTCTCCTGAGTTCTTGTTATATAAGTTTGGTTCCTACAGCCAGACCTTTCTACTCAGTATAGTATGTTTTTAAACTCCGCAGGCAGAAAGCTGCTCCATATGCTCGTCGTGCTATCATCCTTTTCACAATGGTTCGGTCCCCTCCTCCAGCACGTCGAGGAGAGGCGCGTATACATAGACCCGGTCGCGTTTCTTGCCCGTAAGCTCGCGCAGTATCCCGAGTCCTTCAAGGTCGGCTATCGCGCTCGCCACGGTGTTGGGGGAGAACCCGGTCGCCTTGCTCAGCTGGGCGATGGTTCTCGTGAGGCTCGTGCGGAAAAGCTCGAAAATGGCTAGCGCCTTGGGCATAGCCCGGCCAAGAGTAGAAAGACGCTCCCGGTCCGCTTGGATGAGGACCGTGACGCGATGGGCCGTCTCTACTGCCTGGCGGGCGCAGTCCCTCGTCGCCGTGGCGAAGAACTCGAGCCAAGGCTCCCATCCGCCCTCGGCGCGTACGCCATTAAGCAGGCGAAAGTACTCGTCGCGGTGGGACTTGAAATAGAGGGAGAGGTAGAGAATGGGCTCAGTCAGGAGGCCTGCCTCAGTGAGTATAAGGGCGATAAGAAGTCGGCCTACCCTGCCGTTACCGTCTAAGAAGGGATGGATGGTCTCGAACTGGACATGGGCAAAAGCGGCCGAGAGGAGCGGCGCGTCTTCCGCTTCAGGGGAATGGAAGTAGCTCTCAAGGGCATCCATGCAGGGCTCCACCTCCTCTGGGGGAGGCGGAACGTGGGAAGCCCGCGATGGCGATGTCCCGCCCACCCAGTTCTGGACCCTCCTGAACTCTCCCGGCGTCATATCTGAGCCACGCCCGGTCGAGAGTAGTATCCTATGGATATCCCTTAGGAGGCGCTTGGACAGGGGCATTCCCCCACGAAGGCGCTCGAATCCATAATTCAACGCGGCTACGTAACTCGATACTTCCTCGACATCGTCGATTGGCACGCCCGGCATGGCTTCCTGCTCGTAGAGCAGCAGGTCGGCTAGACTCGACTGCGTCCCCTCGATCTGCGATGAGAGCACCGCCTCTTTCCGTACATAAAGGTAGAGAAGAAGGGCGCGGTCGGGGAAAAATGGCGTGGCGGCGGAAAGTCCTCCAAGCGCGTGGAGAGCCTCGTCCAGCTTCCGCCGCAGCCCGGGGGAGGGCGAAATTGCTGGAGGGAGGGGAGCCGGAATGAAGGCGCAAGCCTTTTCTCCCGCTACGGAGATATCGACATAGCGCCCGCTCGATCTCTCATGCATCCCCTTCTCCTTTCTCAATTCTAGAAATAGCACTTATCACTAATGCAATTATGGTGCTATTTTTGCATTAACACAATAGTCTATTTCAAAATATGCTGAATATTTACTGTAACAAGCATTAAGGAACTGCACTAAACTTCCCCATTCTCCGCTATACAAAACCCCAACCCTGCCGCATACTACAAGCTCTTGATAGCGCCCGAGCCCCTGTTCCTAGAACCATTACCTAATTGCTTTATTCCCTGACTCTGCATTGTCAATAAACGTCAACAAAAACGTTAACGAATATGAAATATTCTATTTTCACTTGTTATTGACCCGCCAGCTAATTCGTTGTATAATATGGAATATTTTCGATTGTCTTTGCGTAAGCAGTGGTTCGGGACCAAGAGACCGGCGGTTCGAATCCGCCCAGCCCGACGTAAAAACAGCGGGTCACCTTCCTGGGTGACCCGCTGTTTTTATATCCAGACGGGCTGGGCGGATTCGAACCGGAGCGCTGTCCCGAGCGAACGCGAGGGCGAGGCGCAGGGATGCGCCGAGAAGCGCGTAGGCGGGTCGGAGGGGCGAGACAGGAGGTCGAGCCCCGTAGACCGAATCCGCCCAGCCCGTCATAAAAACAGCGGGTCACCTTACTGGGTGGCCCGTTGTTTTTATATCCGGACGGGCTGGACGGATTCGAACCGAGCGAGCGCGTCGCGAAGCGACGAAAAGGTGCCAGGGATGGCACCGTCAGCGAACGAGGCGGGCTGGAGCGCCGTCGCCAGGATGGCGACGCGCGGAAGCCGAATCCGCCGGGCCCGACATAACCTTGGTAGATATTGGTTTTTCTCGCGCTGTTCTACGACCTGAGTTATACTGGCGTAATCTTAGCTGAGGAGCCAGCCCATGAAACCGCTCGTCATTCTTAGAACCCTTGTCCGCACCTCCGGTATCCTAGTCGGGGCTTTCCTGGTTTTCACGGGCTTGGCGAACCTTCCCCGCATGTTCTTAGGCATCGCCGTGATCCTGGCCGGGCTTGGCCTTGGGGCACTCGTGAACGTAGCCCTCCGCAAGGCAGGGCAGTACATTCCCCCGGAAACCGTCGCGGATCCAGGGCTAAAGAACCCCGCCCTGCGCTTCCTTATACAGCCGGAAATCCTTATCGTGATCTTCGGTTTCTTCTTTAACTTCTTCTGGGAGGTATCTCAGGTGCCTATGTATGAAGGAATAAACCGCGGCATACCCTACTTTGGGGAAAACACCGTGGAAATGAAGCTCTTCTTCGTTCAAACCTTCTGGCGGGCCGCCTTCCTGGACGCATTGCTCCTAGTAGGCGCCCATCTCCTTACTTTGGCGATACTGCGAGAGCGGTTCTGGTTCTCCAAGGGTGGGCATCTATTCGGCTTGCGATCCCTGCCTGTACGGCCTTGGGTCGGCTATGCGATCTCTACCTTCATATGCGTAGCCTTCCTCATCTATCTGGAGATCAGCGCCTTCGACCAGGGCCTGTGGGCCTACTCCCGCTTAATGCCGACCATGTTCACCAAACTCGGCCTTACCCCAATAGGAGGGCTGCTCGTAAGCCCGACTCTGGTATTCCTGCTTACACGCAGGGTGTGCCGGCCGGGAACGCCGAAAACATAGGAGCGAGGGATACTATGCTAAGCAAGAGGGCCATGCCGCAGGAACCGTAATCACCTAGGCAATACTCAGGCGATCCCGGGGCGGTTCAAATTTCAGTTCTAACCAATGTACCGTAAGCTCGTACTTCTTGTTACGCTCGTTTGTCTGCCAAGGCTTATTAGCACATTCTGGACTTCACCCAATCTTCGGTAGTGCAAGCCAGAACAATGCGCCTTTCCCTTCTTCACTGGCAGCGCCGACACTGCCTTAGTGCAGTACAATGATACATTTCACCATGGCCAGCCCCGCATCGCATCCTCCGTATGTTCCATATAAATGCAAGTGTTCGAAGGCTGTGAACAGTTAATCGTTGTACGCTTCATTGAAGCCTATGCCTGTATCCTTGATGCAGTACCTGATCCCGCTACCGGTGGTCTCCGCGAATATCGAAATGACCCGCCGTACCTGGCCTATGCTGAACTTGAGCGCGTTGTCCAGCAAGCGCCCTCCCATACCTTGCGCAACAGTGTCGGATCGCCGTTGCAATATGGTAACTCGGCCAGATCCAACTGGACCTCGTCGATTCCTCAGATGTGCACCTTCAGCTCATTCGAGATTGCCCTGGCGAAGGCGTCCAGGTCATGGTTCAGCTTCTCGTCGGCCTTCCTCTACCTGGACGCTTCGGTCATGCCCGTGACTATGACGAGCACCTCGAGCACCGGGCCTGACCCCGCTCGGAAGTCTGCTGTGCTTCTTCCCGCAACCCGGGTATAGTCAGCTGATCCAGTATCGAGTCGCCAAGCCGTATCCCGACATGCCAGACCCTGCACATCTCCTGTCTGTGCATGCTATTGAAGTCAATATAGCGGCACCCACGATCCAGGGCAAAGATGATGCTGTCCCCACTATGCTCCAATGCGGTTTCAAGCACTGCTTCCAGCAGGGTACATCCAGGCGCTTCACCGGGTGGGCTGATGGATTTCTCCCTGGTTCGACGCACCCCTCCCCCCTTGCAATGGCTGCCCTTGCTTTTGCCGGGATACGGCATATGCTTATATATGGACTGATCAGCAAGACAGAAAATGAAAAACGTGAGGGAAGCAGTCCTTTCACCAAATAGTGGCTGGACCATCATGGCAGGTGAGCGGAGGAGGATATCCCATGTAGCCAGGACCGGGCATCCAGTTTTCTCTTGACCAATCCCGGTACATCCTTCCTTTGCCTGTCGTTGAGTGCGTGACCAGGGCTGTGGAGATTTCTCCCTTACCCGATGCTCCCCGGAAAGTCCTTGGCATCATCAACATGCATGGAAAGGTCCTGCCAGTTATGGATATGCGCTCCCTCTTCAAGCTGCCGCCACAGCCCCTGGCTTGCTCAACGAAATTCCTGGTTGCGAGGACTCCTAGGCGCACGCTTGTGCTGGTTGTTGATGATGTGGAGGGCATCCGGATGATTCCTGGCGAACTAATCACGGACGCGGCGGAATCCTTGTCTTTTACCGATCACCTGAGGGGGGTGGCGCGGCTTGAGGATGGCATGGCCCTCATCTACGACCTGGATGCGCTGCTCTCCCTGGATGAAGAAGACCAACTGGACGCCGCTATGGCGGCAGAAACGGCATGAAGCATATACTCCCGGGACACCAGCTTGCACGGCTCAGTGAATTCATCGAGGCACAGCTGGCACTGCATTTCCCCCCGCCCCGTTGGGGCGAGCTTGAAGCAGGGGTCGGGGTAGCGGCGAAACTGCTGGGATACCCTGATGCGGCTGCGTTCAGCCAGGAACTCATGTCATCCCCTGTCACCGAAGAGCGAAAGGAGATCCTTGCAGGCCAGCTGACCACCAGCGAGACCTATTTCTGGCGTGAACCCCGGGTGTTCGATGCCCTGGAAGGATCAATCCTGCCTGGTTTGATCCAGGGAAAGGAAGCCCAAGGCAACAGGATACTCCGGCTCTGGTGTGCCGGCTGTTCGTCCGGGGACGAGGCGTATTCCATCGCCATAGCCCTCCGGCGGGGCCTGCCCACCGTCGACAACTGGAACATCACCATCCTGGCTACGGACATAAACCCCTCAACGCTCAGGAAGGCAGAACTCGGAACCTATGGGGAGTGGTCGTTCAGGAATGCCCCGGATTGGCTGACGGCAGACTACTTCCTGGATGCCGGGAGGAAGAAACGAACGGTCATTCCGGCGGTGCGTTCCATGGTCATGTTCTCGTATCTGAACCTTGCCGACGGCATGTATCCATCCACCCTCAATGATACGACTGCCATGGATATCATATTCTGCAGGAATGTACTCATGTATTTCACCCCCGACCGCGCGCGCTGGATTGTGGAAAGAATGGGATTGTCTCTTGTCGATGGGGGATGGATGATACCGGCTGCCTGTGAATGTTCCCAGGTCTTGTTCAGAGGCTTTGAGGTAGTCTCCTTCCCCGAGGCTACAGCATACCGTAAAGGTATGCCTGGTACAGCGACACCGCCTCACATGGCACCTGCAGCCGTACACCCCAAGCCTCTGGCGAAGACCCCGTTGAAGCACCCTGCCACGGAGCATCACAGGAGCGCCGGAAAGAACTCCCGGGACCGTGAAAAGCCCAAAACTAAAGCGGTCACCGCCGCAATACCAGCCAGTACTACCGGACCGGTGGGCATGCCCGCCCGACCTTTGCCGGAGTCCACACCATTGGAGGAGCTCAGCGTACAGGAACTTGCCGATGCAGGGCATCTTGATGAGGCCCTGGCACTGTGCCGGACCTTGATCAGTAATGACAGGGTGAACGCCCGCTTCCACTTCCTGGAGGCGGCGATACTCCAGGAACTCAACCGGGATGCGGAGGCCACGGCATCGCTGAAGAAGGCTCTGTATCTGGATCCGCAGTCCCTGGTGGCCAGTTTCATGCTTGGCAACCTGGCACTGCGCACCGGCGACAGGCCAACGGGCATCCGCTGGCTCAGAAACACACTGACCTTGCTTGCCCAATGGCCGGATGACGAAATCCTTCCCGAAGCCGGAGGCCTGACCGTGGGGCGGTTCAGGGAACTACTATCCGCTACCATGAGGAAGCATGCACCGTTGGGCTCCACGCAACGGTACTATATGGAGGTACCATGAAACATCCAGGACTAGGCGCAAAATTCCTGATCGGCGGATTGGCGTTGCTGGTGATTCCGATCATGATCATCGGATTTGTCAGTGTCGTGGAATCCACGCGCGGCATCAGCACCATGGCACAGAACGATCTTTCCATCATGGCGGAGGGTCTGGCAAACACGCTTGAAGTAGGCATGCAGGACCAACTCATCATGGTCAGGAATATGGCAGGTTTGCGGACAATCCAGGCGGCCGCGCAGGAACGATTACAACGCGGTGTCAAGCTGGCTACATATTCTGAAGCGGAAGAAGAATTCACGAGGATCAAGGATAACATTGGCGAAAACTGTTCAAGCATCAATGTCTGCGGCCGGGACGGGATCATCTTCGCCTCAACCAACACTGCCAATCTTGGCGGTGACCTGTCCACCCGTGACTACATGATATCCGCCTTGAAAGGCCAGGCAAGCGTCGGTTCCATTGTAATATCCAAATTCACCGGCAGAATCATCAGCACCGCAGGAAGCCCTGTCTACGCGCCCGACGGAAAGACGATAATCGGCGCTGTGGCAATAGGAATGGAAATAAAGTACCTCACGGACTTGATCGACAAGGCCAAGGTAGGGAAGACCGGCTATGCGACCATTACGGAAGGTTCCGGCCTGGTTATTGCCCATCCCGTCAAGGAAAACATCCTTAGCGAGAATATTGCGGAAATTCCAGGGATGGAACCCTATGCGCAGATGGTTAAGCGAGGCGGACACGGCATAGTCGAGTACACACGCAACGGGGTGGCAAAGCTGGCCGGAATGGCACCGGTTCCCCTCACTGGCTGGAGTGTCGCGGTTACCATAGAAGAGGACGACCTGTATTCATCGGCTACCATGATCCGGAACCAGATTGTCCTCCTTGGATTGGTGGCTCTGCTGGCAGCGGCCACAATACTGTTCTTCTTTTCCCGGAGCATCGTCAATCCGCTCAACAAGGTAGTCGGCGCGGCCAATGCCATTGCGCAAGGCAACCTTTGCATTGACGTGGAATACACCTCGCGGCACGACGAGATAGGCAGCCTGGCCAAGGCCTTCGCCACCATGCTGACCTGGCTCAGGGGGATGGCCCAGGTCGCTGAGAGGATATCCGGAGGAGATCTGGCTGTACAGGTCAGCCCCCTTTCGGAGCAGGACCAGCTTGGGAAAGCCTTCTCGGCCATGGTGGACAGGCTCCAGGGCCACTTGCGGTCCATCAGCGACGGTGTGAACGTCCTTACCTCCGCAGGGAGCGAGATACTCGCCTCCACAACCCAGATCGTCGCAGGAACCACGGAAACCGCGAGTGCTATAAATCAGACCACCGCTACGGTTGAACAGGTACGGCAGGCTGCCCAGTTGTCAGCCGAGAAGGCTCAGAATGTCTCTGACAACGCAAGGCATGTGAACGACACCTCGGAATCCGGCCAGAAAGCGGTCAACGATACCATGGATGCCATGCTCCACATCCGGGACCAGATGGAGACCATCGCCCATACGATTGTCCGGCTGAGTGAACAGAGTCAGTCCATCGGCGGCATCATTGCCACCGTAACCGACCTTGCCGACCAGTCAAACCTGCTGGCTGTAAACACGGCCATAGAGGCAGCCCGGGCGGGTGACCAGGGAAAAGGGTTTACCGTTATAGCCCAGGAAATCAGGAATCTCTCCGAGCAGTCAAAACAGGCCACCATACAGATCCGCAGCATCCTGGGGGATGTACAGAAAGCCACCAGCGCTGCGGTGACAGCCGCCGAAGAAGGGACAAAGGCCGTGGACGCGGGGGTCGACCAATCCTCCAAGGCCGGCGAGGCGATAGGGATCCTGACGGAAAGCAGCGCCGAAGCCACCCAGACAGCCATACAGATAGTGGCCTCAAGCCGCCAGCAGGTCATCGGCATGGACCAGATAGGAATTGCCATGACCAATATCAGCCAGGCCGGAACCCAGACCGTTACCAGCATGCACCAGGCTGAACAAGTGGCCCAGAACCTGAACGAGCTTGGGCTGAAGCTTAAAAGCCTGGTCGACCAGTACAAAACATGAGTGGAACCTTGGGGGACACAGACTGGGACGCGATACGGGCCCGGATCGAAGCACTGAAGACTGCTCTGGATCATGGACCAGGAGCTTCTCCAGCCGAACCGGACCGTATCCTTCAAGAAAGGGCACGGGAACTCGCCAAGCCCCTGGATTCAGGCCCTATCGAGGGGCAATGCATGAACATCATCGAATTCAGTCTGGCTGCCAGTGTCTACGCCATGGAGTGCCGATTTGTCCGGGAGGTTCATCCACTGAAGAACCTGACATCGCTGCCCGGGATTCCATCCTTCATTGCCGGCATCACCAATATACGCGGGCATGTACTGGCACTGGTTGATCTGAGGGAACTGCTCAAAGTACCGTCAAGGGGGCTTGGTGAATTGAACAGGATACTCATCCTGAGCGATGGGGTCATGGAACTCGGGATTCTGGCGGATCGTATCCTGGGAACACGGAGCATTCCATACCAGGATACCCGGCCCCCTTTACAGGCGTTGGCCGGATCAGCTGCGGGGTACATAGCCAGGATTCATTCCGGAGGCTTCATCCTCGACGCGGCAAAAATCCTCGGAGACGAAGCGTTGGTCGTAAACGATGAACTTGGATAGGATCGTATGAGGAGACCTGATGGGCACCAGTGATCGTGAATTCCTGAAACACCTCAGAACCACCTTCCGGGCCGAGGCGGACGAGCATATCCAGTCCATATCGGATTGCCTGATTGGCATGGAACAGTCACCGGATCCCGCAACCTGGACCAGACTGACCGAGCAGGTATTCAGGGAAACCCACAGCCTGAAAGGAGCAGCCCGTTCAGTCAGCCTCAAGCTGGTCGAATCGATCTGCCGGCCCCTGGAGGCTGTCTTCTCCGCCCTGAAACTAGGTTCAATCGTGCCTACACCCGCCCGTTTCGACGTACTGCACAGGAGCATCGACCTCATTGCCAGGATAATTTCGACTCCCGACCTGGAGGGTACGATCCCGGACCAGGAACAGGCAAAGGAGGTTGTCAAGGATCTGGACAGGGCAATTACCGGCGAAGCCTCCCCAGAAGCAAATGACAATGACACTGTCGTACTTCCTCCTGTCGCGGAAATGAAGCTGCTTGAAAAAAGCACCGTGCGCCTGCCCCTCGAACGGCTGGATGAGCTCATGCACCAGGCTGAGGAGCTGGTGGCACTCAAGATGACAGCCCGTCACCAGGCGATGGAACTGAATGCCATATGTCAGGACCTGCAGACCTGGAAACATGAAGCCTCGCAACGGAAGGCCAGCGGGGCCTCTGCCATGAACATGCGTGATGAAGGGTGGCATGACCGATGTGAGTCCATTCTGGATGGCTTCCAGGACCGCATGACTACAATGACCCAGGCCTCGTCGCAGAACCGGTACCAGCTGGACCGGTTGGTGGATGAACATCTTGAAAACATGAGAGGAGCCCTGATGCTGCCGGCAGCAAGCCTGATGCAGCTGTTCCCGGTACTGGTTCGGGACCTTGCGCGCGACCAGGGCAAGGCAGTGGATCTGGTCATACACGGTGACGATCTTGCGTGTGACAAGCGGGTGCTGGATGGATTGAAGGATCCCCTGATCCATCTGATACGCAATTGTGTGGATCATGGCATGCTTGCTGCCGACAAGCGCTGCAAACAGGGCAAGCCGCCCAGGGGAACCATTACCGCCGCCTTTACCGCGATTGACAGTCAACGGATGGAACTACGAGTATCAGACGATGGCGAAGGCATTGACCAGGCCCAGGTCCGATCCGCTGCCATCAAAGCAGGGATCTTCCCCAAAGAAACCATTGATGCCCTGGAATCCGGGGAAGCGGTCAAGCTCATTTTCCAGTCCGGCGTCTCGACCAGCACGATGCTCACCGATATTTCAGGCAGAGGCCTGGGTCTTCCGATCGTGCATGAGAAAATCACCGCCCTCGGGGCAACATAACAGTGGAGTCGCAGCCCCAGATCGGGACCACCTTCATCATCCAGGTCCCAATGACTGTATCCACCCTTCGGGGCATGCTGGTCCGTACAGGGGACAGGGAGTTCATCCTTCCAACCCGGAACGTGGCTCGCGTAGCCAGGATAGCATCACATGAGGTCAGAAGCCTCGGAACCTCCATGATGGTCAGCCTGCAGGGACAGGATATGGCACTCCTGCCCCTGGCCGATGCCCTGGGTCTGCCCAGGCTGGCCAGACCGGGAGGGCAGGGCATGCAGGGCTCCGGACAGGCCGACGGATTCATGCTGGTTCTGGTCATGTCCTCCGCCGACCACAGCGTCGCCTTCCAGATAGACGAACTCATCGACGAACAGGAAATCATCCAGAAGAATCTGGGCCCCCTCCTGAAGCGGGTACGCAACATCTCGGGAACAGCCTTTCTCGAAGACGGAAGGATAGTACCCATCCTCAACACCTCGGAGCTGATGCAGTCGGCCGTGAGGATCGAGGCAAGCAGAGGAACTGCTCCACTAAAACCCCTGGAACAGGGATCCGGACAGCCAGAGGGGAAGGTCAGGAACATTCTGGTGGCCGATGACTCGATCACCGCCCGTTCCCTGCTGAGGACCATGCTACAGACCGCCGGATACCAGGTAGCTACCGCAGTCGATGGCGTTGAAGCATATTCCAGGGCACTGGCGGAAGATTTCGACCTTCTTGTCTCGGATGTCGACATGCCCCGCATGAGCGGATTCGAGTTGTGTGCAAAGGTCCGCGGCGACCCGCGGCTGGCCGGTATCCCGGTCATCCTTGTCACGGCGCTGGAATCTCGGGATGATATTGAACGGGGCATCGAGGTTGGTGCCGATGCCTATATAGTCAAAAGCAGTTTTGACCAGAGCAACCTCCTTGAAACCATCGGCAGGTTGCTATGAAGCCCATCAGGGTCCTCATCGTTGAAGATTCACCGGTCATCCGGGAATTCCTCGCGCATATCTTCAGATCCGACCCGGATTTTGAGATCGCGGGACTGGCCCATAACGGAGAAGAAGCCGTACGGGCTGCCAGACTGCTTCGTCCATCGGTCGTGACCATGGATATAAACATGCCGGTCATGGACGGGCTGGAAGCAACCCGCCGTATAATGGAAACTTCACCCGTCCCGATTGTGGTAGTCAGCGGTAACACGGTGATGGAAGAGCTTGCCTTCACCTTCCAGGCCCTGGAAGCCGGGGCTCTCGCGGTGGTTCTGCGTCCTCCTGGTTTCCATGATGGATCATCCGGATCGCTGGCAAGAGAACTGCTGCACACCGTGAAGATGATGTCTGAAATAAAAGTCGTACGGAGGATCCCCCGACGCGATCCGGGATGCATTCCAGGACATACAATGCCCCTGAAAGAGTATGAAGCCAGTTCCGGAATCAGGATCGTTGCCATAGGCGCCTCCACCGGCGGTCCCCTTGCCCTTAAGAATCTGCTCTCCGGTTTGGCGCATGATTTTCCCCTGCCCATACTCATAGCCCAGCATATAGCGGAGGGCTTCGTCCAGGGATTTGCAGAATGGTTGTCCGGAGCATCAGGCTTTCCGGTACGTATCGCCACACAAGGCCAAGCCATTTCACCTGGCCGTGCCTATGTCGCCCCTGACGGCTACCATCTGGGAGTCCAGGGCGGAATGCGTATACAATTATGTGAACATTCAGCTGTCTATAACGGGATACGCCCTTCAGTGGGGCACCTCTTCCGATCCGTTCTGATCGAGTCTGGCTCCCAGGCAGCAGGTGTCCTGCTGACCGGCATGGGGCGGGATGGCGCAGACGAACTGAAAGCCATGAAGGAAGCAGGCGCACTCACCATAGCCCAGGATGAGAAAAGCTCGGTGGTCTATGGTATGCCTGGAGAAGCAAACAAAATCCAAGCAGCTAGGTATATCCTTTCTCCGGAGTGCATTGCCACTCTGCTTTCATCCCTTGCCGGAAAATCACGGGAGGCCTTCCATGGACCATGAAATACTCATCGTTGATGACAGCCCCACCCAGCTCGAACTGTTGCGGCATGTACTGGAACAAATGCCATACCGTATCATATCAGCGGGCAGAGCCTCCGAAGCCCTGGCACGGCTTGAGGAACACCTGCCATCCCTTGTCATCAGCGATATCATAATGCCGGAAATGAGCGGGTATGAGCTATGTCGGCAGATCAAGGACGGGGAAAAGACCAGGGATGTGCCGGTGATACTCCTTACCTCCCTCGGTGAGGCTGAAGATGTACTGGCCGGTCTTGAATGCGGTGCGGATTTCTATGTAACGAAACCCTTCAATGAACAGTACCTGGTTGAACTGCTGCCCCGGATACTATCGGGCGGAATTACCAAAAACCTGGCAATCCCCGGGACGGAACTTACCCTTGAAGTACCAATTGCCGCCGGCAAGCACACCATTACCGTAAAAGCTTCCCAGTTGTTCAGCCTGCTCCTTTCATCGTATGAGGCTGCCGTTATGAGGAACAAGGAACTCATGGAAGCTGAAGGCGAACTGGAGACCCTGAACGATCATTTGGAGGAACTAGTAAGAACCAGGACGGAAGCATTACGGCTTGAGATGGCCGAACGCAAGCACGCGGCCGAGGAAATCCGGATCCTCAATGCCGAACTCGAAAACCGTGTCCTTGAACGTACAAGCCAGTTACAGGCAGCAAACGAGGAGCTTGAGGCCGCCAGGCTCAGTGCCGAACAGGCAAACAACGCAAAGAGCGATTTCCTGGCCGCCATGAGCCACGAGATCAGGACACCCCTGAACGCGGTGATCGGCTTTTCAAGCCTTGCCCTGAAAACCAGCCTTGAGCCCAGGCAAAAGGATTATATCGACAAGATTCATCTCGCGGGCAAGACCCTGCTTGCCACCATCAACGATATCCTTGATTTTTCAAAGATAGAAGCAGGACGCCTGACTATTGAACAAGTAGCCTTTACCATGGACATCGTGCTGGACGCGGTAGTGTCATTCACTACGGTCAATGCGAACGCCAAGGGTCTGGAGTTCATACTTACCGTACCACCGGATCTGCCTTCGAATCTTGTAGGGGATCCATACCGGCTTCAGCAAATCCTGGTAAACCTTGTCAGCAACGGCGTTAAGTTCACCGAAAAAGGCGAGATCGAACTGCGGCTTGAAGTCCTTGAAAAAAGCACTACTGCGGTCAGGGTCCTCTTTACCGTGAGGGATACCGGTATAGGCATGACAGAGGAACAACTCGGCAAACTGTTCCAGCCCTTTTCCCAGGCCGACAACTCCATGTCCCGAAGATATGGCGGCACGGGTCTTGGCCTGAGCATTGTAAAGAAACTGGTAGGGATGATGGGTGGCCGGATCCAGGTACGGAGCGAACCAGGAGCAGGCAGTACCTTCAGTTTTTCTGCCAGCTTCGGTTTTGAAGCGCAGAACAGCCAGCACAAGCTTGTCTTCCCATCCACCATGAAGGGTTTGAGAATCCTTGTAGTTGATGATAATTTTATAACAAGGAACTTCATCCAGCAGATCCTGCTGGCCCAGCACTTCAGGGTAGAGGTTGCAGACTCAGGCGAGCAGGCGATTGACCTGGTCAAGCAGGCCGATGCTCAGGATCCTTACAACCTTGTCCTCATGGACTGGATAATGCCCGGGATCGATGGCATAGAAACCACAAAGTGCATCATTCACGGCGGCGAACTGAAGAATATTCCTGTGGTCATAATGCTCAGCGGCTGGAGTGAAGGAGAAGCGGAACGCAAGGCCGCAAGAAACGCCGGGGCCACTTCCTTCCTGCTCAAGCCTATAACCTGCTCGATGCTGTTCGATGCGATCATAAATGTTTTCAAACCCTCGCCAGGTTCCGCTGCTGGTACGCTCAAGCCTGACAGCAGCTCCGGGCAGACACTCGAAGGAGCCAGGGTCCTGCTGGTGGAAGATAATGCGATGAACCAGCAAGTGGCCTCAGAATTGCTCTTCAGCGAGGGAGTGAAGGTCGATGTAGCAGAATCTGGCTTGATAGCCCTACATATGCTGGAAGATACGGAAGCGCATTACGACATCGTCCTCCTGGATATACAGATGCCTGGCATGGACGGCTATGAAACCCTGCGGCGGATACGGGCACAGGAGCGCTTTGCCGACCTACCGGTCATCGCCATGACCGCCCACGTCCTGGATACCGATCGGGAGAAGACCAGGCTTGCCGGCATGAACGGATACATCAGCAAGCCTATCGACCCCCCGACCATGTTCAAGACGCTAGAGAAGTTCTACCAATCCGGTTCGTCCTTCGGAGGGCAGTCGGAAGAGAAGCAAACGTCGGGTACCGTATCCACCTGGCTTCCAGGAATGGCGGGCATAGATACCGGGGTCGGCCGCACCCATGTGAATGGGAACAGGCAACTGTATATAGACCTGCTCCGCCGCTTTGTCGATGGCCAGGAAGCCGCGGTCGATACCATCAGGCGACATCTGGAAAGTGGCGACCGGAACAGTGCCGAGCGGGCTGCCCACACGCTCAAGGGGGTGGCGGGTACTATCGGCGCAACGAAAGTACAGCAGGTAGCGGAGTTGCTTGAAACTTCGATCGCTGCAAAGGAAGACACCACCGTAACCAACCGCCACCTTGCCCAGCTCTCATCCCTGCTGACCGCACTTATAAGCACCATCACATCAACGTTGCATGAAGTGAAGGAACCGGATGCGGAAACACCACAGGAAAGCGGGCAGCTACTTTCAGGGGCCGAGATGTACGCCAGGCTGAAGTTCCTCATAGAAGAGAATGACAGCGAGGCGGTTGATTACTTCGTTTCCATCCAGAGCCAGCTAAAGAAGTCACTTTCCGCCGAAATGGTAATCCTGCTTGCAACCGCCCTGGGAGCCTATAATTTTGCCGCGGCCAGAAAGATCATCAGTACCCTTGACCCTCCAGATACAACCGGAAAAGGATTTGCCAATGGGAAACCACTCTGACAGACAGGCCACCATACTTATTGTCGACGATACCGTCGACAACATTATTCTGCTTAAGGAAGTGCTCCGGAATACGTACAGGATAAAGGTGGCGGTCTCTGGCCAGATGGCTCTTGAAGTCGCACAGCGTGGAGACGAGCTTGATCTCATCCTTCTTGATGTAATGATGCCGGGCATGGATGGCTATGAAGTATGCCGAAGGCTCAAGCAGGATCCGCGGACGGCGGATATACCAATAATATTCCTGACCACCAAGAACGAGGAAAGGGATGAACAGCAGGGGCTTGATCTGGGGGCAGAAGACTACATCACCAAGCCCCTCAGCCCGGCAATCGTGCAGGCCAGAATCAGGAACCACCTTCACCTGAAAACCCTCAGAGATTTCCTGAAGGACAAGAATGAATACCTGGAGAAGGAAGTCGCCCGGCGAACCATGGAAGTCCAGCAGATCCAGGATGTCACTATGGTTGCCCTTGGATCCCTGGCGGAGACCCGGGACAACGAGACGGGGAATCATATCCGCCGTACCCAGCACTATGTACGGGCACTTGCCCTCCGCCTGAGGGACAAGAGGAGATTCAGGAACTTCCTTACAGACGAGAACATCGAACTCCTGTATAAATCCGCCCCGTTGCACGACATCGGAAAAGTGGGCATTCCGGACAGCATCCTCATGAAACCTGGCAAGCTCACTCCAGAAGAATTCGATATAATGAAGACCCATACCACCCTTGGACAGGCTGCCATAGCCGCAGCGGAGAAACGTCTTGATTGCCCGGTTACCTTCCTGCACTTTGCCCGGGAGATTGCCGGAAGCCACCACGAAAAGTGGGATGGAAGCGGCTATCCCTGCGGCTGCTCCGGAGCTGATATCCCCATTCCCGCCCTGCTCATGGCCATACCCGATGTGTACGACGCCCTCATAAGCAAGCGCGTCTACAAAGACGCCTTCCCCCATGAAGAAGCAGTGGAAATCATACGCAAGGGATCCGGCAGCCATTTCGACCCGGAAGTGCTATCTGCCTTCATTGATATCTGCCCGCAGTTTGTGGAGATAGTCAAGTCATTCAATGACCAGGGTGTACAAGCCTAATGAGAAAGTCACCTGGATTGCCGGAGCTAAAAAAAACCGTACTCATCGTGGATGATGTTCCCGATTCCATCGTGGTACTCAAGGAAGTGCTCAAGGCCGATTACCGGATAAAGATCGCAACCAGCGGAGAAGAAGGCCTGAAGATCGCAAGAGCCGCTCCTCATCCAGACCTGATCCTCCTGGATATCTCCATGCCCGGCATGGATGGCTTCGAGACCTGCCGCAGGATCAAACAGGATGAAGAAGGATCGACCATACCGGTTATATTCATGTCCGCCACCGACAGGACCACGACCGAACAGGAAGGATTCGTAGTCGGAGCTGTCGATTTCATCGCTAAACCTATTGATCCGGATGTAGTCAGATCCAGGATCAAGGTCCATCTTGAAATGCGGGAGGACAACCTCCGTGCGTCTGAAATAAAGTACCGCCGACTTTTCGAGAC
Organism: Treponematales bacterium; assembly: GCA_041741035.1. GTDB lineage: Bacteria > Spirochaetota > Spirochaetia > Treponematales > UBA12059 > UBA5200. Next base: position 12,347 of record JBGSKZ010000251.1, on the reverse strand, counting down.
CGCCCAGGACGGCATACTGATCATTGATCTCCAGAGCAACAGGATCATCGATATTAATCCCGCCTTGGCAAAGCTCCTTGAAACCTCGCCTGATGAGTATCTTGGCATGAAAACATTTGAGCTTGCTTCACAGGATGCCATTGCCTGCATACTGCCGGATCAACCTGTTCATGACTTCCAGATATACAACACCACCGTCATCAAGTATGTGACAAGCAAGGCAGGCAAAAGCCTTGCCGTCGAAGTCGTCCGAACTGTTTACCGGGTAAACCACCGGGACATCATGCAATGCAATGTCAGGGATATAACACAGCGAAAACAGGCGGAGGACGAAATCCTTCGTCTCAATTCTGAATTGGAACAGCGGGTAGCCGATCGGACAAGAGAGCTTGAATATGCGAATAAAGAACTGGAATCTTTCTCGTATTCGGTTTCACATGACCTTCGAGCTCCACTGCGCACCATAGATGGATACTCGGCCATGCTTGCAGAAGATTTTTCTGGCATCCTGGGCGACAAGGGCCTTGGATTCCTGGATGAAATCCGAGCGGGAGTGCAGCATATGGGCAGCCTGATATCTGCCCTGCTTTCCCTTTCCAGGTACACACGCTCGGATTTCCGGAAGCAGGTCGTGGACATGCAGGCCCTGGTAAAATCGATTGTCGAGAAGATTACGGAAACGGAAGCAGATGGGGAGCTTGAAATAACCATGGACGAATTGCCTGCCGTTCATGGAGACAGCCTGCTGCTGTATCAAGTCTGGACAAATCTGATCATGAACGCAGTAAAGTTCACCAAGCCCAGGAGTGAACGCAGAATAAGCATCAAGGGCCTCTGCGAAGCCAATTTCACTATTTTTTCAGTGCAGGACAACGGAGTGGGATTCAATCCTGCTTACGCACACAAGCTGTTCGGCGTTTTCCAGCGCCTCCACTCCACCAGCGATTTTGCCGGCACCGGTATCGGACTGTCAATTGTCGAAAGGATAGTCAGGCGCCATGGCGGTACAGTCTGGGCTGAAGGAGAAGAAGGCGCAGGCGCCACCTTTTATTTCTCCCTGCCGGCTGAAGGCTCTGCCCTCCCTTCGTAGCCGCCCGGAATCGAGGTCGTCAATCATAATGCCAAGAGTGAACCGCCCCGGGTTTAACCGGAGACTCGTTCATTTGAGTCCAGCCACTAAGGGCAAGCCCGCCTGTTCAGTATCATACATATCTTCATAATCTTATGGAGAAATGTGCCCAATCGGCTCGAGAATCCTTCGGGTATTGAACCAGTGGACCCGGTCCAGGGCAGCAGCTTCGACTGCGGCTGTGTTTTTCCAAGGTCCCAAGCGGTGGAGTACTTCAGCCTTGTAGAGCCCATTGATAGTCTCAGCAAGCACGTTGCCGTAGGCATCGCCATCGATTCCGGCTGAAGCCAGTCTGAGGATATCGTTCGCATTGGCGGATCCAACTCCTAAGCGTTTCGGGGGAGCCGCCGATCTTTGATCTCTTGTGGAAACCTGTTTGTCTTTTCCATAACCGTATCCTCTCAGATAATACGGTCTCCGGTAAACCCGGGGTGGTTCAGATCGAACTCCAGGCTAATCCTGGTTCCCTTCTCCCGTTCTATCCGGGTGCTTGCCTTTATCTGCATTGCCAAGCCTTGCACAAGCATCAGGCCAAAGCCCGTGGAATTTTCAAAATCGATGGATTCCGGCATGCCCTTGCCGTCATCCGCGACGGCCACTGAAACCCTGCCTCCAACAAGACCTGCTTCCACCTTGACCACCCCACTGGGCCTGCCTATAAAGGCGTATTTCATCGCGTTGGTCAGCAGTTCGTTGATGATGATGCCCAGGGGCTGTAAACGCTCGGCATCAAGGATGAAATCGTCAAATTGTTTTACAACAGTCAGATTCAGTACACCTGAATAGTTTCTCGTAATCCCGTCAACCAGGAAGGACAGGTACTCCCTGACCGATAGCTCCGAGAAGTTGCTGGACTGGTACAGTTTGTCATACAGGATTTCCATGCTGTGCATGCGGCTGCTGGCATCCAGCAGGGCGGCAGAGGCTTTCTTGTCAGCCATGCCCCTGGCTTGCAGGTCAAGCATGGCCTTCATGGTGCACATGTTGTTCTTGATGCGATGATTGACTTCCCTGAGAATGAGTTCCTTCTCGGAAAGCAGGAGCCCCACTTTGTCTTCCGCCTGTTTCCGATCGGTGATATCCACGAAGTTGATCACGGCACCCTCGATGATGTTATCTATCGTGCGGTACGGCTGGATACGCATGGTGAACCAGATTCCATGCATGGTTACCACATCCAGTTCTTTGGGGATCAGGGTATCCAGCACCGCCTGGATATCTTCTATCATGGTCTCGTAACCGACCAGATTGTTGACAAAGTGGTGAATGGGACGCCCGACATCTCCTTTGACCAGGTTAATTATCACGGTTACTGTCGGTGTATAGCGCAGGATACACATCTGATGGTCGACGAAGACGGTAGCTATGCCGGTACCAGACAGGAGGTTGTTCATATCGTTGTTGATGATTGACAGGTCGGCCACTTTGCTCTGAAGTTCGGTATTGACCGTTGCCAGTTCCTCGTTCACCGACTGCAATTCCTCCCTTGAGGTTTCCAGCTCCTCATTGGTGGATTGAAGTTCCTCGTTGACTGACTGCATTTCTTCATTGGATGACTTAAGCTCCTCGTTGGCAGTCTCCAGTTCTTCATTGGCACTCTGCAGGTATTCTTCCTTTGCCCTCAGTTCCTGCTTCAGGGAAATGATGATGCTGTCTTCCGGGCTGCCTGTCTGCAAGGCAAGGTCCTGATCATGCCCAGTCTCGATCTCCTGCCCTTCCTGCAGCAGGACCAGATACAGGACTGGGGAAGAGGAATCCCCGGAATCATTCCCGACAGGGCAGATGCTCAGGTCCACTGGTGTAAAATGGGCATTTGTCTTCACCCGGAGCCCAGGACAGCGGACGATGTCTCCGGTATGGACAGCCTTGCGAAGCGCCGTAGCAAGCTCGTTCGTCAAGCCTTCCCGGGCCATGCTCAGAATATTGTATGCACCGACTTCACCAGTAGGCGGCTCCAGGTACATGCCGGTGCGGCCATGAAGGTAGAAGATGTCGCCCTGGCCGTTCACCAGGGCACTTGACGGCGCAAGCCTCTTCAACAGCGTCTGTTCTGCAAGTTCCTTCAACGAAATTTTATCGGCTTTCATATTTTTTCCTACATAACCAGGTCGTACCTCATCCGGAGTCTTGCGGGCTGCGAGATAAGCGCCGGGGAACGAGTTGCCGGTACTGGAAGTATTCTTCTTGCGTTGGTACAGCCTGGCCTTTCGGTCCAGGACTGCAAAGAGATCGGCAGACTCACCGACTGTTTCGGAGGTACCAAGAAAAAGTAGGCCATCTGGATTCAAGGCATAGTGGAAGCGCTGAATGAGTTTCTTCTGCAAATCCCCGTCCAGGTATATCATGAGATTGCGGCAGCTGATGAGGTCCAGCCTCGAGAACGGAGGATCCCGTAATACGTCCTGCTCCGAGAAGATCAGTAAATCACGTATGCTCTTGTTGATGCGGTACGAAAGGGGTTTTTCATCCAGCATGGAAGGCTCCGGGGTAAAAAAGCGGGACAATCGTTCCTCAGTGATGTCCATCGCTATACTCGCAGGATAGGTCCCGGACCTGGCAACGGCTATGGCCTGGGAGTCGATGTCAGTAGCAAAAACCTGAAGGGTAAACTTTTGTTTGGCTTTTTCCATGCCCTCTACCAGGAGCATTGCGATGGAATAGGCTTCTTCCCCCGTGGAACACCCGGAAGACCAGACACGGATGACTGAGCCTGCTTCCTAACCTTCGAAAATTTTCGGGATAATCTTCGTCTCGAGCTCGGCAAAAGCTTCGGGATCGCGGAAGAAGTTGGTCACACCGATCAGCAGATCACGGAACAGCGCGTCGATTTCAGGCTTGTTCTGCTGCAGGTACCTGACATATGCATGTATACTGGCGATCTGATGTACAGCCATGCGCCGTTCGATCCGCCGCAGGATGGTGCTTGGCTTGTACTGTGAAAAATCGTGACCAGTCCCGTCCCGAAGCAGGATGAAAATTTTCTTCAAGGTATTCGATTTTTCACTCGTTGGCATGCTTTGCATTGATATTTTTCCGAAGGCTTGAGCAGTGAAGGCCATCAACGAAGCCGGCATCTCGGCGGGCGGCAATTCAAAATCAACCATGCCGGTGGCTATGGCACTTCTGGGCATCCCGTCATACTCGGCACTCTCCGGACACTGGGCCATCACCATGCCACCTTCTCCCTTGATCGAACGCACGCCGAGACTGCCATCCGAGCCGGATCCGGACAACACTATGCCGATAGAACGTTCCCGCTGGTCCTGGGCCAGGGATCGAAAGAAGAAGTCTATGGGCAGGCGCAGACCATGGGGGGCGCTGGGCTCAAGCAATTGCAGGCAACCGTTGATGAAGGCCATGTCATAGCCAGGCGGGATGATATACGCACAATTGACCTGGACCTTCATGCCGTCTTCGACCTCAAAGACCTGCATCCGTGTATATCGCCTGACAAGGTCAGTCAGGATGCTCTTGTGATCCGGAGCCAGGTGTTGCACCAGGATAAAGGCCATGCCGGGGTCAAGCTCGGCGGGCAGGCCTGAAAAGAAGGCTTCGAAAGCTGCCAGCCCCCCGGCCGATGCGCCGATGCCCACTATCGGGAAGCTGTCATCCGGTGGCGTAGCCTCTTCATCGGCTTTGATTTCTTCTTTCATGGTACGCCTTTCCTTTTTCATCCCTAAATTCCAGGCTTATCATCCCCGAATCCAGCTCTCCCTGGCTCATTGTGCTCCAATTCCATCGCAACCACGAGGCATACAGGTTCGCCGTCATCATCCTCTGCCCTGGTTGCCCTCAGAACTGCAAAAAAGGCGCTACCGTCCTGCCGCCGCATGTGCAATCCGCAGTCCTGCAGGGTGCCAGTCAGGAACAATTGCCTGCGGTGCAGGTAATATTTGTCCCGATACTCTGGCTAGATGTACAGGTCAAAAGGCTTCTTGATCAGTTCTCCCCGGGCAAGCACCACCTCTGATTCTATCGTTGTTGGGATCCCGGTCTGGAACACTCCACCGATCGCAGTATCCCAAAGCAGGCACCAATTTTCGGGAAAGCCAAGTTCGCGGTGACTCTTCCCCACAAACTGTTCAAGGGAGATGCCCAAGGCTGTAAGTATCGATGGATTACCGTAGACAGGTCGTACTTCCCGGTTGTAACGGACGATACAATCAGAGGTGTTTTCGACTATTGCCCTGAATTGCTCAGCCGCCTGGGCCATCTGCTTCTTTGCACCGAATAGCTTGAAGACCATCTTTATGGATGCATCCAGGACAGTAATGGAGGAGTTTTTGACTACATAGCCGTAAGAAGTAATTTTCTCAGTTTTTTCAACTGTTTCAGGCCCTGTGTGGCTCGACAGGAATACTATAGGGATATCCTGATCCATCAGGATCAATTTCGCGGTTTCCGTTCCATCTAGACCCTGTCCCAGGTTGATATCCATCAATACCAGATCGAAAGTGCTGGCTTCCTTGAAAGCCTGGATCGCCTTCTCACCGGAATTCACGGTACATACGGCATATCCGTATTCTTCAAGGGCCGTTTTTTCTGACATGGCAACTATGGCGTCGTCCTCAACCAGGAGTATCGATTTTTGGACTTCAGCAGTTGCCATCATTTGCCCCCAGGTTCTGTAATGGCTGCACTCTGATTGGTATCATATATTCTTTTCGCTGATCAGGCTACATGCCCGGCATTGGAATCAATTAACCTGAACGGCAGTTCCGACTGACATACCTGTGGTAAGGCAAGGTAATGTGAGGAAGATACTTCCATTTTGGTCAACTAGCTTACCTCGTTTACCAAGAGTAGGCAAGCCAATGATATTTAACAAGGCACCCATCGTCAGCTTTGAATGCGCGGACGTTTTCCTGGGCATGAATCGTTGCCAGGAGGTCGTTCGTATACTCAAGGGTAAATCGAATTAGGGCGCTTGAACTTTGGCTAAAGAATGACAAGTGTTCGACGCTACGCCAGCAGAACGGGCCGAGCTCATGGTAGCGGTGGACATAGCCAGAAACGCGATCGAGAAGACACGCGCGCCCGATGGCTATAACGTGGGCTTCAATATAGGGGAGGCGGCTTGACAGACGGTCTTCCATCTGCATCTGCACGTAATCCCGCGCTACGCCGGAGACGTGGCCAATCCGCGCGGCGGTGTCAGGAAGGTGCTGCGGGGAGGGACTGAGAAGCTTGGCCGCGCTGGCTACGAGGATGAGCCGGCAGAGCTATAAATAAGCCGTCCTCTCAAGGAACCTTTTTGATGTAGGGTTCCAAGGCAGACCACTTCGGAGCCGGAACAAGCTTCAGGTCCTGGTCTAGGGTTTCCAGGAGCCCCCAGCTTCCATAACGGGCGCTCAGCGACGCAACCAGGCTAAAATGCATGAGGACCAGCGGGGGGTCCTGGGGACTCTGCAGGCCGGACAGCCAGGTGAGCCACTCAGTATACAAGGCCCGCATTTCAGGCGCCCGCTGTATATCCAGTAGAGCTTGGGCGTAGCTTGGCTCTTCGCCAAAGGGATGCGCCGTCAAATGCTGGCCACCCTCATAAAAAGCCAGCGGCAGATTGAGGGGACTCGCAAGCTGATCTCTGATATCGCTAATCCAGCGTTTTTCATTGGCCTCCCAATTTGCCCTAACGAGGCGGGCAATATCGCCAACGGCGGCGCGGCGGCCCAAGGCATCCAAGGCCGCGTCGGCCTCCTCGCTGAGGCCAAAATACCAAGCCGGGGCGACGGCGTCTATGCTGGCGCGATCAATGGATCTGACGATGCGCTGGCTCACATCGAGCCAGGCGGTTTGGACGCCAACCACCCTCTTAAGCCTGGCGGACGCGCCGCCGAAGCCCTTCGTAAAGGAATCCAAGGCTGTTTGGATATACGGGACTATCCGCTCGGGCCAAGGCTCGGCCTGGTCGCCATACCGGTTTAGCCACTGGGTCTGGCCGAACATCCAGTTCCATAACTCATTGGAGAACTCCACCGTCAAGGCTCTGCCAGGCTCAAGGCCGCGCGCGAACAGCCGCCCCATTTCCTCGGCATAGGCGGGATTGGCCACATGGGGGATACACACCCAGCCGTCAAGGTCATAGTCGTTCATGAGCCTGATCATCATCTCGTAGGGTATGCCCTTGGGCGTTGCCCAGGTGTAGTAATCCATCCTAGCCCGCTGCTCCCAGCCTAGCTGGACCGTGCCCTCCCACTGCCAAGGCTCTGCCTGGCCCCAGCTGTTGGTACTGCCCCAATCCATAAAGCGTACCGAGCCAAAGGCCCTCACCTTTTGAATCCACAGGGGATTAAAAGGCTGGTCCAGGTAAGTACGCTCGGAGCCCGGCATTAAAACCCGAATATTTCGCACCGGATCAGCCTTGGCCGAGCGGCGGATTCGCATTTCAACCTGGCCGCCCTTGGGCTCCGGCAGATCGAAGGTAAGTTTGCCCGGGCTTAGCGCCTGAACCCTCTGGGGAGAGCCGGAAAAGGTAAGCTCGCCCTCGCCGTCGTATAAAACGGCGTAGGTCCCCCGCGGCCAGCCATCGGTCACGGCCCATATGGTCGCGACCTCTTGGGGATACTGGGCGCTTGATACCATCTGGGGGATTTCCAGAGGGTAGCCATCGGGCCGTAGCCGAATGCCGCCGATTTGTTCAGAGTTCCAAGGCTCCCGGGGATTTCCCTGATCCTTGGTATACCACTGCCGCGCGTTTTTCATAAGGTCCACGAAAGGCAGTTCCGTGCCCCAATCGGCCAATCCGCCAAGGTTAATACCCATAGCGAAGGGCTGTCCCTGGGTGCCCTGTCCAAAGGCATGGAAGCTTCCAAGCGTCAACGCGAGGGCTAAGCCCAAAAAACGCGTACGAAAACCCGTTCTTAATTTGACTATCATAGTAATCATTATACTTCAGAAGAGCTGCAATTATCAAATCAGGGCAGGCTTCAAGACGCGGAAGGAGCCATGATTCGACCCGTAACGGCTGCCACCTCTTTATTTATCCGCGCCACGCCCGCGGCATCGTCGGGCTCGACGTCCCACTCGTGCATGCGGCGGGCTATCATCGTGCAGACGGCCCGGAGGGCGCATAGATGCGCGAAGCGGCTGCCGAAGATATGCGGGTTTACGAATCGAAGGTAATCGCCTATCCTCCGCTCGGCGTGCAGCTGGTATATAAAGCTGTCGTGCATGCTATTGAGGATATCAAGCAGCGGCCGCTCATGGATATTCCCGTAGCCCTCGCCCGCGTCGGCGAGGCGGCAGGTGGCCAGTTGGCCATTGGCCTTTAAGGTGAGCTGCGGGGACGGCCGATAAAAGCCGGGACAGCGCAGCGCACTTAGCGCGTAGCCGAAGGCTTCTGCCGCAGGGCCGCCCTCGGGCTCTTCATGGTTCCCAAGGTCTACGAAATCGTTGATGGCGTTGGTATTGTCGAAGAACAGCGAGGCCGCGCCGGCATCCTTCCTGTACATGCGCATCGATAGCTCTTCGAAATGCCTGAGTACCCCTTCGCGGCTGCCGCTTCGCGCGAGGAGCGAAACCCGAGGCTGAAGGCCGGCGTCGAGTACCGTTTCGAAGCCCTTGAGTATACGAGCATACGAACCTGGCATGCCGCGGGACGCATCATGGGCTAGGCCGCGGCCATCGATGCTGAAGGAGATATGGGTAATACCGTGCGCCTTTAGCTCCCGAAGGTACGCGCCATCATCGGCATAGCGCTGCCCGGCGGCCACGAAGGCAGACCCGCCAAGGAACCAGCCGTTACTGAGCACGCTCACGATGGCCGCCCCCGAGTCCCTCGCCTTCCGCGCCAAGCCCAGCCAACCGTCGCCATACTTGCTTACTTCGCCGCCTATGAAAGCGAACTCCCTTAGCCCTAATCCGGCGAAGGTATCGATGGCGGCCGATAGGGCATCGAGCCTCGTCTCGGTGACGCGCTCCACGCCGGAATTGTAGCAATGCTTGCAGGAATAGTTGCAGCGCGTCGTGCACTCTAAAACGAGCTTCCGCACCTGTCCTATGGGATTGCGCCGCATGCGCCTAGCCTGGTCACTCGGCTCCGTTGAATCGGGGAATAGCTGGGCATAGCCCTTCGCGACAAGCTCGCGCTGTTCCTGATTGGCCCGGTAGGGCTGGAGAATAGCCGACGCCAGCCGTACGAGGGGATCGCCGAGGGCGGCGCGCGCGGATATTCGGCCCATGGACCTTAATAAGAGAGATGATGCTCTGCGCTGGCCCGCGTTGGTTAAGCCGATCTTCACGGCCGAGCCTAAGGCTTGACGAGCGACAGCAGCTTCAGCAGGTACTTGCTCTTCATCTGCTCGCTGGCCATAGCTTGTTTAATCGGCGGCAAGCGCAGGATAACCCCCAGTATGGCTGCCATGGCGCGGTGGCTCGCCAGGGCGCCGTTATCGAAGATCAGGTTCTGAAGCTTCCCGCGCTCGATGGCCATGATCACCGCGCGGTGGGTCGAATCGACGGGCGTAAGCACGCGCCCGGGCCGCGCGCGAAGCGATAGCGCGCCGGTCTTGCAGGCGCGTACGCATACGCCGCAGCCTAGGCACGCGTTATCAAGGACCTTGGCTTTCCGCAGCTTCGGATGCTTGGGATCCTCAGCCGATACCAGCGCCATCGCTTCGACGGGGCAGGCATCGACGCACTTGCCGCAGCCGGTGCATTTTTCCTCGAGAACCTGCGGTATCCAGTTGGTGGTATGCACCGGATGCAGCATGCCGAAGCGGCGCTGGGCGATAAGCGCCTCGCAGCAGCAGCCGCAGCAATTGCAGATGAAGTTGACGCGCCTCTGCACGTTTTCGCCGAACTGCACAAGCCCGCGCTCGTACGCGGTATCGAGCAGCGCCATGCACTCGGCAACGCTTATCGCGCGTGCATGCCCGTGCCTGGTCAGCGATTCAGCGGAGCTATTAAACGTCATGCAGATGTCTATGGGCGCGTCGCAGGCCCGGCCCAGGTGCATCATCTTATGGCGGCAGTAGCACATGCCTACGCCGATATGCGAGGCCGTCTTGATAACTTCGCTGGCGCGCTCGTAATCGAGCACCAGAAGGTCACGGTCTCCGGGCGCAGGTTCCAGGCTCGTGAAGCGCACCGTCCCAGGCGCTTTTTTATCGGCCGTATCCTGCGGGCCGGATCGCCTTGGCAGCATGGGTTCCTGGACGAACACCCGGCCGAGCTGGGTCTGGCCCTCCGTGAACAGCGCCTTGATAAAGTCTTCTTCCACATTCATGTATTGATAGAACATTTCGGCCAGGGCCTTCTGATCCAGGTCGCTCCTAACGCGCATCATCGAGAACTCGAAGAATCCGGCCATGGGCGGCGGGAGGCAATAGGTCGTATTTCCTTCGCGCTCGGTGTCGATGAGCAGCGCCCGGCTTGCCAGTTCGTCCAGCGTCTTTTTTGCCTCGGCCGGCGTCGTCCGCCAGATGGCGGCGGCCCTAGCCGCGTCAAAAGGCCTGATCGGCAGCAGGGAGACCATGCCGGCCTCCTTCTCGCTGAAAAGCTGCCTTAGTATGGCGAACAGCAGGTCTGAGGGCGGCGCGCCCTGCGGGAAGCGATTGAGCCGTTCCGTCAGGGTCGCGTAGCTCGATTTGATGGTGTTATGCGCCATGGCTGCCTCCTCGAGCTCCATATCCATTATAGCGCACATTCCGGCATACGGTTGGCGCAATAGTGCCCGTCAGTACATGCAATATCTAGATAAGCATGGCTACGGACGGATAATTTGCCCACTTGACTGTCCATCTTTGCCTGCCCCCCATCCCGAATAGACACAGTAGTAGGCATGGTGTACGCTACTGAACATGCAAGAAAGCATACCGGATACTATGCCGCGCCACGAAGTCGTCGCGGCCGTCATCGAGCATGAGGGGAAACTGCTCTGCGCCCAGAGAAAGCCCGGCGGCGACTTGCCGCTTAAGTGGGAATTCCCCGGCGGCAAGGTGGAACCAGGCGAAACGCGCCTAGAGGCACTGGAACGCGAGCTACGCGAAGAACTGGGGCTCAGCATCCAAGCCGGCTCTTTCCTCATGACCGTGCGCCACCGCTATGAAAGCTTTTTTATAACCATGCATGTATACCGGGCTCGCATTATTACGGGGGAACCCAGCCTTAACGAGCACGCGGCCATACGCTGGCTTAAGCCCGACGAGCTCTACGGCCTCGACTGGGCGCCCGCCGATATGCCGGTCGTGGAGAGCCTCGCGACGCGGCCTGCCTGCCCCTTCTGCGGCCTGCCAAAGGATCAGCTCTTTTACGATGGAAAGCTCGTGGTCGGCATATGGGACTCCCACCCTGTATCGCCCGGCCACGCCCTCCTCATACCCAAGCGCCATGCGCCTACCCTGTTCGACGCCACGCCCGAGGAACGGGCCGAGCTCATGGCCGCGGTGGACAGGGCCAGGAACGCGATCGAGAAGACGCGCGCGCCAGACGGATATAATATAGGCTTCAATATTGGAGAGGCGGCAGGCCAGACGGTATTCCATGCGCACCTGCACGTAATACCGCGCTACTCAGGCGATGCGCCAAATCCGCGCGGCGGCGTAAGGAAGGTGCTGCGGGGCGGTAAAGAGGAAGCCGAGCGCCCTCCCCTCCCGCTATGAGAAGCGGCGCGTCTATTTATGGAAAATAACAAAGCGCTTCAACAGGCAGGTCGAGAGGACCCCCATAGCGATCGACAGCGCAAGCATTAGAAGCCAGGCAAGCGGCACATGAAAAGCGCCATCGCCGGCTTGCGGTTTAGCGCCTATGATCCACGAAGCGATTGTATAAAAGAATAAGCGTTCATTCTTCATGGACTGGTCAAACAGCCAATAGAAAAGGCCGCCACCTATTACAACTCCGAGAATAACTGCATGGATGGATTTCATCGTTCCCTCGCCGTCTTATGGGTCTTCAACGTCGCAGTATCACAGACTATGGCTACGTAGCCGCGGTCCTTAGCCGTAGAAGTACCGGACACTATCGATACAGGACATGAAGGCCTGTAAAGCTCTGATGCTACTGTCCGGGAGAGAAGTGAAGCTTTCCCTTCCCTCCCGGGCGCTTCCATCCTTTTTATGATCCTTGCAGGAGCGGCGCCCTATTTCAGGTTCGAAACCAGCATCCTATACGAGTCGCCGGTCCAATGATCCACGAAGGGCGCCGCCTTGGGAATGCCCACGCCTATTCCCGTAAGCACGGTCATCTTGAACACGCGGCATACGCCGGGTTCATCCTG
>JBGSKZ010000250.1:0-3557 GCA_041741035.1 Treponematales bacterium | reverse complement strand
CTCATTTGCTCACCTGCTCGAGGTAGGCCTTGGTGAACACGCGGTCGGGTATGACGCTCACCGACTGCTGGGTCATGGTAAGCTGGCTGCGCTCGCCGGGGTTAAGCTCGTCTAGGATGATGATCTGGCTGGGCAGCTGCTTGCCGCCGAGCTTTACGTATTTGCCGTACACGGTGGTGCGCATGAGCCTGCCCGATACGCTGTAAGCCTCTTCTTTAAGGAGTACGGTCTGGCTCTTGGCCACGTGGAGCACGAGGCGCTCGTAGGACACGTCGTTGCTCTTGGCTTTGAGGTCTATGATCCATACGGGTATGGAGCCTATGGTGCCTTCCTTGACGCCCGTGCTCTCGTAGTCCACGGCGAAGCCGCGCAGGGTAAGGTCGGAGTTGCGCGCCTCGCTGTCCTGGATATTCTCTTTGATCGATGAGAAGGAGAATTTGCGACTGGTGGGGTCGTAGAACCACACGTTGTCCTCCTCGCGGAGGTAGCCCTGGCCCTTGTTCACCTCGGGCAGGAGCACGATCATGGTGAACTGCTCCTTCTTGTCGCGGCGGAAGAGCTGCACGCTGCTTACCGAGTCCTTCTCGCCGGGCTTCTGCGACACGATGGTGTACACCGCGGAGAAGTCCTGGTTATCGAAGTCCCCGAGCTCGTCCAAGTCCTTGAGTATCTTATTCACGTCTTGAGCGAAGGCGGCGCCCGCCGCGGCGAGGGCCAGCAGGGCTATTATCAGAAAGCGTTTCATACGGTCTCCTTATTTCTGGGTGCGCAGGGCCACGGCAGGCTCGAGCCTGGCCGCCGCTCCCGCGGGACGGGCCACGGCGAGCAGGGTAAGCAGCGCTATAATGACGATGTTCCCTATGGCCCGCAGGGGCGGCAGGTAGAACGACAGGTGCCCGTTCTTGAGTATCAAGAAGGCCGGGCTGTCCATGCCGAAGTTTATGAGGGACAGGCCGCCCATGACGAGCAGGGCCGCGGCTATGCCGGCCACGGCGCCCCCTATGGCCAGGAAGAGCGCCTCGAAGAGGAACATCTGCCGCACGCCCGAGCGCTGCACGCCCATGGCGCGCATGGTGCCTATTTCCCGTATGCGCTCGAACATGACCATGCTGAAGGTATTGGCTATGCCCACCATGATGATGACGAAGAGCACGACGAGTATCACGCCGGCTGCCGTGTCCAGGGCGGCCACGATCTGCTCTATCTGAGAGAGGAGCTCGTTAATGGTGAAGAGGCGATAGCGCACGCCCTCCCAGTCTTCCTTGTTCTGCTCGCGCATAAGCGCCTGGAAGGGGGTCTGGGCGCCGTTCTCGTCCTTCTCGCCGCGCTCGAACATGGCCACTGACGCCGACAGCTCGGCGTAGAGCTTGTCCGCCGCCGGCTCGGCGCTCTTAAGCGCGTCCAGCATGATGCCCATGGTCTGGTATTCGCCGCTCTTGAGGCCTAAGAGCTCGTTTACGTATTCCAGCCCCGCGTAGGACAAAAGCTGGCCGAAGATGCCCGAGTCGTAACTTATGCCGGCCAGGCGGAATTCGCCCACGTTGTTCTGGCCGTTCACCGTCTGCATCTGCACGAGGAGGCGGTCGCCCACCTGCACGTTCAGGCGCTCTGCTATCTTCTCCGAAAGGATAAGGGCTTTGGGGTCGGCGGCGTTGTCCCAGCTGCCTTCCTTAAGGACGAGGCGCTCGCGGAGGTAGTCCTCGGTGGCCAGTTCCACGCCCGCCACGTTGGTGCGTATCTTCTTGCCCTCGAAGATGAGGGTGCCGGAGAACTCGGATCTCCTGGTCAGGTACTTGAGCGGCACGCCCGCTTCGCGCACGGCCGCGCTGAGCGCCGCGTCGTCGCGTATGACCGATAATTCCTTGTCGCCGTTCTTCTCCGCGCCGCTTATGAACACGTGGCCTGCCAGGAGATGGCTGAAGTTTTCCGATACGTTGGCGCTGAAGGCGCCGGCGAAGCCGTTGATAAGGGTGACTATCATGACGCCGAAGGCTATGGCTCCCCCTAAGAGGAAGCTGCGCTTCTTTTGGCGGCTTAAGTTCCTGAAGGCTATATTCGCGGTAGTTTTCATGCTGCCTTCCTATTCCGATTGCATGGCCCGCACGGGCTGTATGCGCAGGGCCACGGCCACGGGGTAGAAGTGGGCCGCTAGTCCCACCGCCACGATGATGGCCAGCGAGGCCAGTACCGACAGCGGGTCTATGATGGCGTTGAGTACCTTGCCCCCGAAGAGTATTTCGAAGAACTGGTTGGAGGCCTCTATGCCTATGGCGTTCAAGATACCCACGGTTATGAACGATAGTACGATGCCCACGATGCCGAAGGTAAGCGATAGCACCGTGGTCTCGGCCGCGAACATGGCACGCACGAAGCCCTTGCCCGCGCCCAGGGCGCGCATGGTGCCTATCTCTCCGGTGCGCTCTATGACCGACACCACCAGGGTATTCATGATGATGATGACCGCCACCACCGCCAGTATGATCACGGCTATGGTGAAGACTATGCGGAGCACGTCCACCGACTGCGCGTAGGGCCCGGCGGCCTTCTGCCAGTCGCCGGCCTCGGCCGCTATGCCCTCGGCGGCGAACCAGGCGTTAAGCTTGGCGGCCACGAGGCGCGGGTTCTGCCCGCCGTCCAAGCGCAGGAGGATGGAATGCCAGGCGCCGGAATCGGCCTCGTTGAGGCGCTCGCGGGCGCTCGTGTCGCCCAAGATGGCGTCCAGGTCAAAGTCCACCACCGCGCTCGACTCGCCCTCTTCTATAGAGAAGAAGTCGTCGGTGAAGAGAGAATCGAGGTCGTCCAGAGCCAAAAGCTCGGTCTCCGAGCTTGAGAGCTCGATGTTCTCGCCCGCGCCCACGGTCATGCCGGCCAGCACGCGCAAGGTGTTAATGTCTATGTAGGACAGCTGTTCGGGGCCCGCGCCCTCGGACTTCTGCCTGAAGGTACCCACGATGGGCACGCTGCGCAGCCGTATGCCGGTGGCGCCCATGCCCTGAATAAGGATCTCGTCGCCCACGGCCAGTTCGCGCTTAAGGCGCTTGCCTATGCGCTCAAGGCGATCCTCCGCCAGCATTATGCCCGGCTCGCCATCCCGTATGCGCTCTCCCTGTATGATGTCCAGGCCCGGGAATACCGTCCAGTAATTCTGCGGGTCCACGCCGAAGAGCATGACGAAGGAGTTCATCATCTCCTCGTCGTCCTCGTCCTCGGCCATGTCCTCAAGGCGCTCCTCGTCCTTGGTTATGAGGCCGAAGCTGGACGCGCTGCCGGTCACGGACTCTACGCCGGGCAGGCCGGCGGCATAGGCGAAAACCTTTTCGTAGTCCGGCACTATGGGCGTCTCTTCGAGGCCGCCTATGGACTGCACGCCGAAGAGGGACACGGGGCCGTTAGCCTTGCCGGTTATGATCAGGTCGGCGGTGTAGTTGGCCGTAAAGGAGGCTTCTATGCCGCGCTTGGACGCGTCCAGGAAGGAATTGCCTAAAACCAGGATAAGGACGCCCAGGGCGAGCAATATGCCCACGATGAGGCTCTTGGCCTTATGCTCCACGAGATTG
>JBGSKZ010000249.1:0-1095 GCA_041741035.1 Treponematales bacterium | reverse complement strand
TGTTGCTCGGGGCGAAACGCGGCTTCCCCTAGGGTAAGCCGCTGGGCTATACCACTAGGGCCGGCGTACTTGGAAGCGCGGCAACAAGCTTCGGGGAACTAATACCTGGTTTACGCAAATGCAGAATTAACGGAAATTTAGCATACGCCCTGGCGGGAATAAGCGCTTAATAAGATACTTAGTATCTATTGAGGAGCAAGCCTTGAAAACAATACTCATCGTATACGCCACTTGGACTGGAGCCACCCGTACCGTAGCCGAGGCCATAGCGGCCGAACTGCAGGGCCCGGATACACAGGTCGATGTGAGTCGAGCTGGCCGGGTAAAGGATATAAGCCGGTACCAGGCGCTAATCGTGCTGGCCTCGGTGCACATGGGCCAGCTGCCCGGAGAGATTAAACGTTTCATCCGCGGAAAGCGCGGGGTCCTGGCCGCTATGCCGCTGGCCTACGGCATAGTATGCCTGGCGGCGGCCGACGCGAGCGAAGAAAACCGCGCGGCTCTAGCCGGCTACGCGAATACGATGAGGGCGCTCGCCCCGGAGCTTAAGCCTGTGTCGGAAGTCAAGCTCTTCGGCGGCGCCGTACTGAGCGATACCCCCGAATTTAAGCGCCTATTCCCCCTGCTCAAGGCTCCCGCTAAGGCCTTGTCACAGAAGCCGGATCATAGGGATTGGGAAGATATACGGGCTTGGGCGAAGCTGCTTCGGCCTAAGCTGATCGCGGGCGCCCTGGCATGATTAGCTCCAGCGGGAGGAGCTACTATGGCTAACGGCGTCGAACTGATCTCTACCTGCTGCCCAAGGATTTCGAGCAGCGCTTAGCTCGATGAAACATGGGCCGGATAAATCGGAGCTAAGTGTCGCTGCTTAGCGAGGCGCTCATGTACCGCTTCGTGGCCTAGGCTTAGGCCTCGATGTCGCGCCCGGCTATCGTGAGCGCCGACGGGCCATTGGCCACGGCCGACACGGTATCGATGGACAGCGCCAATACGAGCCCGCCAAGTCCAGCGCCTACCGACACGCCGACTCGCGCGACTAGCGGATCTCCCCGGTAGGAAGGATTCCCTTTGGATACTTCGACCAACGCTTTTACG
>JBGSKZ010000248.1:0-1068 GCA_041741035.1 Treponematales bacterium | reverse complement strand
GTCGGCCAGCGGATCGAGGGCTTCGCCGGTGGCCATCTGCAGCTGGGCCAGGAGCAGGTCGGCGTCCACCGAGCGCTCGCTCGCGCTCATCAGGGGGAGCTTTTCCTTCATGCGGGCGATTTTCCCCGCGAGCTCGGCTTTTTCGGCGCTGAGCGCGGCCTGCTTGGCCTCAAGCTCGCCGAGCCTGGCGCGCGCCGCCGTTTCAAGCTCGGCGGCGCCTTTGGCCGCCGCCAGGGCCACGCGCTTGGTCCAGGAGCCTATCTCTTCCCCAAGGCCGGCCAGCTCGCGCTCGGCGGCCTTGAGGGCGGTCATGAACTCCAAGACATAGGCGCGCGCGTCCGCGGCGCTTAATCCCCGTAAATCGCTGTCGTCTATCATCGCCCTATCCGCTAGAGCTTGAAGCTTGCGCCGGCGCCGAGCTGGTAGCCGCCGTAGCTTTCGAACAGGCCGGTCCAGCCGAAGAGGTAGTCGGCCTGCACTTCCACGAAGGCTTTGATGTCCCTGGTAACCAGGAAGGAGAGGAAACCGCCGGCCGAGGCGCCTATGTGGGTGAACCAGGGATCATCGCTATCGTTGAAGGCGTCGTCCAGTATGGCTACGAGCGCGTTAGAGCCGAAGGCCAGGCCGCCGCGCAGGCCAAACTCGAGCCTGCGAAGGTATATGGACTTCTGCGCGCCGAATACGGCGCTTATGGGCAGGAACTTGTCCATGTCGGCGAGCACCTGGAGGGCGGCGTAGGGCTTCACGTCGAAGAAGCCCCGGGTAAGCTCGGCCCGTGCGCCTAAGAGGAAGCTGGTATCGCCATCGCCGTCGCCTCCCGCGAGATAGCCATAGCTATGTGCATAAAGGGCGATGTCCATGCCAAGGCGGGGTATTTCCCTGAGCTGGGTGTCTTTGACTACCGGAGAGCCGCTATAGATGACGATGGCGGTGGATACCTCGGGGCCAACGTCCTTGATCAGGAGGAGGCCTACCTCGCGCTCGTCGCGGTAGCCTTCGAACTCCCCGCCCACGATGACGCTGTACTCGTCGCCCTTCTGAATGCCCATGTTCGTGCCGAGTTCCAGC
>JBGSKZ010000247.1:0-1276 GCA_041741035.1 Treponematales bacterium | reverse complement strand
TGAGGCCGAGCGCCTGCTCCTCGTATCCTGGTACGATGGCGGGCCCGAGTGCTACCTCTTGCCGCGGGAGACGGAAATACGCTCGCTCCTGGGTCTGCGCATAGGGGTCGAGCGCTCCAAAGCCGTATTGGAAGAGCTGGCCGCCGCCGGGGCCATACCGGTGCCGCTCTCGGCTATGGAATTCCGCCGCACCCTCGAAGCGGGCATGGTGGACGGCGTTCGCGCGCCGCTGGCCTTCGTCCTGGCGAACCGCCTCGACGCGGATTACCGGGTAGTGTCCATTCCGGGTTCCCGCGTACCCCTGCTGGTCATAGGCAGCCGCGTTTCGCTTATGAAGATGCCGGGCGTCGACCGGGCGTCGCTTTCTGAGTCGGTGCGCGCGTCGAGGGCTTTCCAGGCGGATGCCCTTGGCTTTATGGAAATTCGTTTCGCTCGGGATAACCCACTAGCTTTGGCGTTCCCCCTGGGCGAAAATCGATGATCGATTATCGCCGCTTCCGCGGCCTGCGCCATTTCGCCGACGCCCCGATAAAGCTCAAGCTGCTCATACTCGTCTTCGTCGTGCTTGTCTTTCCCTTCTCGCTGGCCATCCAGCTGATAGGTTCCAACGCGGCGGCCATCGATTCGTTCCGAAGGGATGTCGATGTCTACGCCGCCATCAACAGGCTACGGACGGCCAATGCGGATAACCTGAACCTGCTCCGCATATTCATCGACACGGGAAGCATGGAAGACCTTAACGGCTACAATCAGGGTATCGATCGCCTCGTATCCGCATACAAGGAGTTATCGCGCGAAGGCGGCGATATCGAGCTGGCGCTCCTGCTCCACTCCATATGGAATTCCTTCGACTCCTGGTATGAAGAGGCCCATACGGCCATACGGCAGCGCGTCGCGGAAACCGGGGAATCATATTCGTCTTTTTACCGCGCCGAGCGCATAGGCCGCTATCTGGACGGTTACATATCCCAGTTGCTCGACCGCAGCCTAGTCGTGGGAACGGAGACGTATCGCCTGCGAGTCGAGCAGGCGCGCCTTACCAGGACGATAGCCATAGCCATACTGTTCTCCTTCGCCGGCTTTTGCGTAGGCTTCGCCCTCTTCTTCGCCGGCTTCATAACGCGGCCCCTGCACAGCCTCGCGGCGGCCGCGGGCAGGATGTCGGCCGGAGAGCTTGAGGTCGGCGCCTTGCGGGTGGAATCGGCGGACGAGGTAGGAGCCTTGACCGCGTCTTTCAATTCGATGAACGCCCATATCGTGGCCTTGGTGCGCGACC
>JBGSKZ010000246.1:0-1035 GCA_041741035.1 Treponematales bacterium | reverse complement strand
CGCGCTTCCCCCGAGGCGCGCCATTTTACTTAAAGCCCTCTCCTGCCGATACTTATAGGGACGACACTAAGTCCCGCACGAAAGGAATGACGCCGTGCCTAGAAAACGGTATGCGGCCGCGCTCATAGCGCTTGCCCTCCTCAGCCTTGCGAGCAGCTCCTGCCAGCGTATATTCACAACCTCCCTAGCGCCCTTCCTTGCCCGGGACGGCTATACTATACCGTCCAACCTGTCCGTCGACGACGCGGCCTACCTCCTGAGCCAGTCCCAGGGCGACCCGGATTTGGCCGCCGCCCTAGTTACCCCCCTGTATAACGCGGCCAGCGCCGCCACTCCCGGCACTGCCGCCTATGACGAGGCGGCTACTCTGCTGGCGCAGGCGGTGACGGAGGCTTCCGGCATTGGCCCTGCCATAACGGCCCTCGCGGTGTTCGCGACGATAGCGAGCCCGACGGCGGAAGAAATCGCCGACGCGACGAACGCGGTGCTTGCCGTAGGCCTAAGCCCCGCGGAAGTAAGCGCTCTCGCCTTGATCGAAGCGAATCCTCCCTCGGATTACACGCCAGCTATGGCCTATACGGCCGCTGCGGCACTTGCCGCCCAGGCATTAAGCACCATAGGCGTGACGGATGTAAGCGGGCTCACCGCGCCGCAAGAGGCGGCGCTCGCCGCGGATCCTAATTATCTTCTCGCTCTCGATTTTATCACCCTAGCCAGTACTACGCTCGGCGGGGACGGCGGCATGGGCGACGAGCTCGGCCAGTATTTGGATGATTTAACGCCATGAAAACAAAAAGACTACTAGTCTCCGTCGCCTTATCGGCCTACTCCATATTCGTCATGCCCCTCGCCGCCGAGCCCATAAAGCTCAGCCCGGTAAGCCCCGTGTCTCCGCGCCTGGCGGCCATGGGCGGACCTCACGCGGCGCAGGCCTCGGGCATAGACGCGCTCTTTGAGAATCCGGCGGGCTTCGCGTCTGAGGAAACAGTGCTCAGCGCGGCGGCCTTAGCCTTTAATTTCAGCGGCCCGGTATTC